>JAQTQO010000046.1 GCA_028712155.1 Patescibacteria group bacterium
GAGTACATGCTGGAGGAATACGCCGGGCTGCCGACCGAGGTGATGGTCGCCTCCGAATTCCGCTACCGCAAGCCGGTGCTGGGTGAAGACACGTTAGTGATCGCCATCTCGCAGTCCGGGGAAACCGCCGATACCATCGCGTCAATCCAGGAAGCCAAGCAGAAAGGTTGCCTCGTGATTGGGATTGTCAACGTGGTGGGTTCAACCATCGCACGTCTGACCGACGCCGGGGTGTACCTGCACGTGGGGCCGGAGATCGGCGTCGCTTCAACCAAGGCATACACCGGCATGCTGACGGTGCTGTCGCTGATTACCGTGATGCTGGGCCGCCAGCGCCAGATGTCGCTGGTCATCGGGCAGCGCATCATCAACGAGCTCAAGGCGCTGCCGGTCAAGATCGAGCAAATCCTCACCCAGCGGCCGGCCATTGCGAAATTGGCGAAAAAATTCCAGCCCTATACGAATTTCTTGTACCTCGGCCGCAAGTACAATTTCCCCAGCGCCCTGGAAGGGGCGTTGAAGTTGAAGGAAATTTCCTACCTGCACGCCGAGGGCTACCCTTCGGGCGAGCTCAAACACGGGCCGCTGGCGATGATTGACGCCAATTTTCCGAGCGTGTTCTTGACGCCGCATGACAGCGTCTATGACAAGAGTTATTCGAATCTCCAGGAGCTCAAGGCGCGCGGCGGGCCGGTGATCGCGGTGGCAACCGAAGGCGACGAGCAGATCGGCCGGGCGACTTCCGACATCATCTGGATCCCCAAAACTTTGGAAATGCTGACGCCGATTCTGGCAGCCGTGCCGCTCCAGCTGTTCGCGTACGAGTTTGCCGTCCAGCGCGGCTGCGAAGTGGACAAACCCAGGAATTTGGCCAAAAGCGTGACGGTTGAATAATTTTGATGTATGCTAGTCACCATTCGTGCCGTCAGCAGCCGGGATTTGTCCGCCATCGTGCAGGTCGCGATGGCCTGTTTCCCTCAGGACTATGGCGAGCGGAAGTGGGCCGAGGCGTGGCACCGCGGCGCACTGTCGGCAAATCCTAAGACGCAGTATTTTGTGGCGGAAACGGACGGCAATATTGCCGGCTATATTTCGTGGTCGTTTATCGGCGGATTTCAGGCGGGAGTAATAGAACTCGAACAACTCGGAGTGTCTCCCGATTTTCAAGGGCAGGGGATTGGCACCAAACTGATTAACGAGAGTCTGCCGCAGGTGCAAGCCTGGCTGAAAAAAAATATTGGCCGTGAGCTTCACGCCGTTAAAGTGGATACGGCGACCAGTAACGAGGCGCAGCGGTTATACCGGAAGACTTTGGGCGCGGAAGTTGAAGCGACGCTGAAAGATTTTCTTTACGGCAACGATGAGGTGATTATGATTCGGCGGTTCAATCAAAAATTATGAAATTTTGAACTTTTATCTATGGGAGGAAAGATTCTTTTTCCAAATCAAAATGTAGTTGCTGGGAAATACTTCAGTGTTGACCAGGATTGGGAGGTACCCATCGCAGGATTTTTTGTGATCGCCTGCAAGCGAAAGATTCGGACGGTCGCCGAATTTACCGACGAAGAGGCGCAGGAATTCATCCGGTTACTCTGTGCCGTGCGTAAGGGCATGGCCGAGGCACTCGGAATTCAAGACGTGTACATTTTTCAGAACGAAGATACGGATAATTTTCATCCGTGGTTGTTTCCGCGCCACGCGTGGATGGAAAAATTCGGCCGGAAAATTGAATCGGTCCGGCCGATTATGGAATATGCCAAAAAACACCTGACTACGGATGATGACATCCGCGGGGTGCATGCGGCCGTGGATAAAGTGCGAAAATACATGCAGTCCGAATACCCCAGCGGTGTATGATTGAACTTCAGGATTTAAAGCCATTCATATTGAAATTGGCCGCTGATGCCGGCGATGTTTTGTTGTCGCATGCCGGCCGCGTCCACGAAGTTCACCGCAAGGATTTTCAGGACGTGGTCACGGATGTGGACCGTGCCGTGGAGCAACTCATCATCCAGCGCATTTTGGCACAATTTCCCGCGCACGGCATCATGGCGGAGGAGAGCGGCACCGTACGGCCGGATGCCGAATATCTTTGGGTGATCGATCCGCTGGACGGCAGCGCGCATTTTGCGCGCAACATTCCCATGTACTCGGTCAATATCGCCCTGCAGCATCACGGGAAAACCGTTCTGGCGGTTATCAACCAGCCAACCACGCGGCAATTATTTTTCGCCGCGGCCGGCAGCGGGGCAACGGTGAACGGTGTACCAATGCACGTATCAGGCGTCACCAAACTCTCGGATGCGTTCGTGTATATTGAGCTGCCGGAACAGAAATTTGCCGCCCAGCCTTCTATCAAAAAGAATTTTTCTGCGCGGATGGATGTCGTTGAAAAATTGGTCGCCGCGTGCACGCAGGTGGAAACGTACCGCATCGGAGCGTTTGGCCAGTGCTTGGTGGCCGCAGGAGCATTCGATGCCTGGGTGGATTTGTCCGGCTCAAGCCGGACGTGGGATCAGGCCGCGTCGCTGTTGATTGCCAAGGAAGCCGGCGCCGAGATCATTGACCTCGATCCGTCGGAGGGGGATGCGATACGGGTGATGGTAACGAATGGGAAATTGACTAAAGAATTATTAACAATAGTGCGGCAATGAAAAAAATTTTTGCCAGCGCGCCCACGCGCATCGATCTTGCCGGCGGAACGCTTGATCTTGATCCCATCTACCTGTTTCACCCCAACGCGAGTACGGTGAATTTGGCAATCACCGTGCCAGCCACGGTCACTCTGACACCCCGGCCAGGGCAGCGCGTCACCATCGAGGCAAAGGATCTGCACATTGTTGAAGCGGCACCGCGATGGCAACGGTTATCTGACCGTCGGTTGCCGCTCGTGATTGCCGCGATCCGCTACTTCGCCCCGGCTTCGGGTTTTGATCTGGTGACGAAATGCTCGGCTCCGGCCGGTTCGGGTTTAGCCGGCTCTTCGGCACTGAATGTCGCCATGCTGGCAGCATTTCGGACCTGGCAAAAACAGCCGCTCAATCGTGAGGAAATGCGGGTGATCGCCAGGGGTATTGAGACATCGGTGATTAAAGTCCCGACCGGCTTGCAGGATTTTTTGCCGCTCCTCTATGGCGGATTGAACGTTTGGCATTTTGGCATCGACGGCATTCGGCGCGAGCCGCTTCGACTCAGCGCAGATTTTTTGAAAACATTGGAACGGCAGTTGGTGTTAGCCTACACCGGTATCCCGCATTTTTCGGGCATGAACAATTGGGAAATATTCAAGCGGCACGTGGACGGCAACCGCAAAGTCGTTTCGCTGTTCGACCAGCTCCGCGATAATGCGATTGCCATGGCCCAAGCGCTGAAATCCGAAAGCCTGCCGCAAGTGGCGCGCGTGCTGCAGAAAGATTGGATAGCAAGGCGCAAACTGGCGCCGGGGGTGAGTACACCAAAAATCAACCGTTTGCTTGCCGAAGGCAAACGCGTCGGTGTGCTGGGTTCGCGCGTCTGCGGCGCCGGAGGTGGAGGGTGTGTGGCAATGCTGGCAAGAGTTGGTAAAGCCGAGGCAGTACGCCGCTGGATTTCTCAACGACGGATTTTAGAGCTGCCTTACCGGATTGATTGGAAAGGCGTGGTAGTGAAATCAAGTTAGAGAAGTATGAAAGTCAAAGTCATCATTCTCGCCGCCGGTCAGGGGAAGCGATTCAAATCGCCATTACCCAAAGTGCTCGCCCAGTTTCACGGTCAGCCCATGGTTGCCCATGTGGTTTCGGCCGTTGAAAAATCCGGCGTGACCGACCGGCCTGTGGTGGTGGTTGGCGTGGGAGCTGAACACGTACGCGCGGTATTGGGCGACCGCTGCCGATATGTTGAACAAGTCAAGCAGCTTGGAACCGGCCATGCGGTTGCGCAGTGCCGTTCCGTATTGGAGGGCATGGCCGATGCCGTGCTGGTGCTGTATGGTGACCACCCATTGATGACGGCGGAGACCGTCCGAACATTAGTGGAAACCCACCAGAGAGAGCAACCGACATTGACCATGGCTACTACGACCGTGTCGGATTTTAAAGAATGGCGACAGCCTTTTTATAATTTCGGCCGGATTGTACGCGATGGCTCGGGAAAATTTATGCGGATTGTTCGCATCGTCGAAGCGAAAGATGCCACTCCTGAAGAACTGGAAATCCTCGAAGTCAACCCGTCATATTTTTGTTTCGATGCGCGCTGGCTCTGGGAACATTTGCCTAAACTTACCAACCGCAACGCGCAGGGAGAATATTACCTGACCGATTTGATTGGCATAGCGATTACAGAAGGCCGGCGGGTGATTACGGTTCCGATTCCGCCGCAAGAAGCACTGGGGGCAAATCGTCCGGAGGAGCTAGCAGCTATCAGCAAGCTCAGATCCCAAATTCCGAACCAGAATTAATTATGGAGCACGTTGTCGAACTCCATCCGCACTCAAAATACTCCCGCGCCTGCTCGCCGCAACTGACGATCAAAAATATTGACGCCACGTGCGCGCGCAAAGGCGTGTCGGTTATGGGTACGGGCGATTTTACGCACCCGGCATGGTTTGCCGAGATGAAAAAAACGTTGGTGCCGGCAGAGACGGGCCTCTACGCCGTGCGAGATTCCAAAAACGGTGTGCGGTTTATCTGCACTTCGGAAATCGCCTGCATATACAGCAAAGGCGGCAAAGTCCGGCGTTTACATATTGTCATCGTCGCACCGGGTCTTGAGGCGGTGGAGAAAATAAATAAGGAGCTTTTTAAAATTGGCAATCTTGCCGCCGACGGGCGCCCGATTCTTGGGCTGGATGCAAAAAAACTCGCGGAAATCGTTTGGAGCATTGACGAGAAGTGCCTGGTGATTCCGGCGCACGCATGGACGCCATGGTTTTCGGTGTTCGGGTCATTTTCCGGGTTTGATTCTCTCAAAGAGTGTTTTGAGGAATTAACCCCGCGCATTTACGCCATTGAAACAGGTCTGTCGAGTGATCCGGAAATGAACTGGCGGCTGTCTGTGCTGGATTCCGTGCTTCTGGTTTCAAACTCCGACGCGCACAGCCTGCCCAATATCGCGCGTGAGGCCAACCGTTTTGAAATTGCGCCGGAAAAATTAAGCTACGCCGAGATTCACCGCATTATCAAAGAGAAAGACCGCAAAGGATTTTTAGGCACGATTGAATTCTATCCGGAGGAGGGGATGTACCATTACGACGGCCACCGCGCCTGCCAGAAATCATTTGCGCCAGCCGAAACCAAGCGGCTCGGCGGAAAATGTCCGTCCTGCGGAAAACCTCTGACGATCGGCGTGCTCTCTCGCGTGGAGCAGCTGGCCGACCGGCCGGAAGGATTCAAGCCAGCGTCGGCGTTCCCGTACGTCAAACTGGTGGAGTTGGACAAGATTATTGCGGATGCGCTGGGCATCAAGACGCGCCACTCCAAAGTCGTACAGGAGGAATACGACGCACTGGTTGCCAAAGGCAAAACTGAGCTCAACATTTTGCTTGCACTGCCGCTATCCGAATTGAAGGGAATGACTTCGCCGGAAATTGCCGAAGGCATCAAACGCGTGCGCGAAGGCAAACTCAAAATCACGCCGGGCTACGACGGCCAGTACGGTAAAGTAGAAATTTTTGGAGCCGGAGAGGCAGGAGTGCGGCAGGCGGCGATGTTCTGAGAAAAAATTTATAGAAAAAATAAAAGGGCGGGAAGCGTTGGTACGCAATGCTTGCCGCCCTTTCTTGCTGCTAGCGGCGAACCGCTAGCCCAAGGTCAAGGATCGAAGAGGATCTCCTTCTTGTCGCCCATGTTCTTCACCCGGTGAGGATGGCCTTCGTGTTCGAGATGATCGCGACGAACCTGAACGCCGTCATATGGGGAGGTACCTCCGCAAAGACCCAACGGAAACGTGGAAAACAACCTGTGAATATTATATAGTTATTGGGTGTTAAAAATCAAGAGTCAACGCAAAGGGGTATGCAAAAATTGCTGCAAGACAAAAGGATCCAGTTGGCGATTATCGTCGTGCTGACGCTCTTGGCGTACTCCAATATCTTCCGCAATGGATTCGTCTGGGATGATAAAGATTTCATCCAGCAGTGGCCGGCGATTCAAAGCTGGAGTAATTTGCCGCAGCTGCTGCAGGGCGAACTGCCGGGGCGTCACGGCGGAGTTTTCCGGCCGGTGCGGAGCGTCATGTACGTTGCGGCGTATTCATTGTTTCAGCAGGATGTTTTCGGGTACCACGTTCATTCCCTTATCGTTCATCTTCTGGCAATCGTGCTGATCTATCTCATTACGGCAAAGATTACTAAGAAATCGTTGCTGGCATTCTTTACCGCGCTGCTGTTTGGGTTACACCCGGTTCACACCGAGGCGGTGACGTATATCACGACAAACTTCGATCTGTGGGGTGTGGTGTTTTTGCTCGCGGCACTGTATTGGTACCTAATTTATGCGGAGACAACGAAAGTACAATGGTACGTTACGTCCCTGGTGTTTGCCGGTCTCGCTGTCTTCACGTACGAAATTGCTTTGGTATTGCCGTTGGTACTTTTGGCGTACGAAATAATTTTGAGGAAGAGTCCGTGGAAAAAGATCATTAGAATCCTTTCCCCGTACTTTTTGCTTTCCGCAAGTTATTTCGCAGTGAAAATTTTTATCGTGGATATTGCCGCGCGGTCGGCGCCGCTTTTGGGCGGCAGCGTCACCATGCACATTCTCACCGTCGTAAAAATTTTATCGAAATACATTACCACTACCGTGCTGCCGGTAAACTTGGTGGTTTACCCGCAGGTTGCCGCGATAAAAATGTTTACCGACGTATCCATACTTCTGCCTGCAGCGGTGGTCGTTGCGGTGCTCGCCGGTGCCGTAGTTTCCTTGCAAAAAAAGAACGTTATCGTTCCGTTGGCCACGGCAGTATTTTTCATTTCACTGCTGCCGGTGCTGCAAATTGTACCTTCAAAAATTGTCATGGCTGAGCGCTACTTGTACCTTGCGTCGTTCGGGTTTTGTCTCATCCTTGGTTGGATTCTGTATGTGATGGTTTCATCGCAACAGCGCGTCACTATCTATGTTGGCTACGCGGCTTTGGCCATAATAGTCGGCGGCTATATCTTTACGACCGTTACCCGCAACCAGGACTGGCAAAGCGAGTCGGTCTTGTGGGCGAAAACCGTCGCGCAAATACCGCAGGACGCGCGGGCGCAGCACAATTACGGAACGGTTGTCTACCAGCAGGGTGACTATCAAAAGGCGATCGCAGTTTTCCAGAAAGCCGTGACGCTCGATCCGTCCTACACCGAAGCGTACAACAGTCTGGGGTTAGCGCTGGAAGCCAGTGAACAGCACGACCTGGCGATTGCGGCATATCGCCAAGCGCTTGCACTGGAGCCAAAATACTTGGATGCCATCAGAAATTTGGGAGATGCGTACGCATCAAAGGAAGAGTACGGTTTCGCTATAAAGCAGTATCAGGAATATCTCGGGTTTGAGCCCAACGACCCGGCAGTCTTCAATAATCTTGGTTTGGCATATTTGAGTACGCAACGGTTCGACGATGCGGCGCACTGCTTTGGCAAGGCTTTGGAGTTGAACCCGACGCTTGAGCCGGCTAGGCTTGGGATGGCGTTGACGTTCGCATCACAGGGAAAGTACGAGGAAGCCAAAAGGCTACTGCAGGAAATTCTTGCCGTTGATCCGAACAATGCGGTTGCCAAGGAAAAATTATTACTCGTAGAGCAGTTGATGCGGCAGGATAAAACAAAATAGTTGTATTTTTTCGGCCTTCCAGCAGTCGGTTTTTTTGTGTGCATAAATAAATTGGCAGAATTGTGGTAGGCTGAGAGTAAATAAGTGAAAAAAATCTATGAACCAAGAACTGCAGAAGTACATTCAGGACGCGCGCAAGGCGGGTTTGACCCCAGAAAATATCCGCAAGGCGTTGTTGGACAGGGGGTGGGCAGTAAACGAGGTAGATGAGGTACTAAGAATTTTTTCTAGTCCAAAAACACCTGCCGCACCATCACCAGTTCAACGTAAATCTGCTAACGGAAAAATATTTGCCACCGTTGGACTCCTTTTCATTGTGCTTGGGTTTATCGGGATAGGAACGATTGTTCTGTTAGGGAAGGGTTACTTCAAAAAGCCCA
>JAQTQO010000015.1 GCA_028712155.1 Patescibacteria group bacterium
CCAGGCCGCCACGCCCAATCTCGATCGCTATGCCCGAACCTTCCCGTGGGCATCACTCAATGCTTCGGGAATTGACGTCGGCTTGATGTGGGGAGTGAGCGGCAATTCCGAAACCGGGCATCTCAATATCGGCAGCGGCCGGGTAGTCTACCAGCAGCTCCCGCGCATTTTACTCTCCATTCAACAGGGAGGTTTCCGCCGTAATCGCGCACTCCAATCGGCCGTCGCCTGGACGCGGGACCACGATTCCACCCTCCATATCGCCGGCCTCTACTCTTCGGGCACGGTGCACAGCTTCGTGGACATTTTTTACGCTCTGTTGGATTTCGCCCGGGCCGAGAGAGTTTCCCGCGTGGCGCTTCACTTGTGGCTTGACGGACGCGACTGCTACATCCGGGAGGCCGGCACGTCAATACTGAACCTCGAGCACCGCCTGCGTTCCATTCATCACGGGTTCATCGCCAGCATCATGGGCCGCAACTTCGCGATGGATCGCAATGGCAACTGGGATCGCACCCAGCGCGCGTACGCATGCATGACAAGCGGCTCCGGCAGAAAAATTACCGATCTTGGAGCGTATTTGCAGGCCAACTATTCCCTCGGTTTGACCGACGAGTTTATAGAACCGGCGGTAGTGGTGGATGATCATGGAACGCCGGTTGGTCCCATCCAGCCCGGCGATGCGGTTATTTTTGTGAACTTCCGTTCCGACCGCATGCGCCAAATTATTGAGGCCTACTGTGATCCGGCATTCACGGCATTTCCGCGGCAGATGATTGATGGCCTAAAAATCACGACGATCGGTGACTACGGCCTGCGGATGCCTCTTGAAATTGCTTTCCCCACTGACGGAATCAGCGACACGCTGACCGAAACGCTCAGTCGCGAAAATTTCCGGCAACTGCATATTGCCGAAACCGAAAAATACGCGCACGTGACCTATTTTTTCAATGGCCGGCGTGAAACTCCGTTACCCGGCGAAGATCGGATCATCATTCCTTCCTCGCATGATGTGAATTTCGATATGGCGCCGGAAATGCAGGCGGCGGAAATCAGCGCGCACGTGGTAGCCGATATCAAAGAGCAGAACCACGATTTCTATGTCGTGAATTTCGCTAATGCGGATTTGGTCGGGCACACCGGGAACATTCCGGCGGCAGTAAAGGCCGTCGAGGCGTGCGATCAGGCTGTCCATGGCATTGTTGAGGCCATTCTCGCGCAACGAGGAACCGCAATGATTACCGGCGACCATGGCAATGCGGAGGAACTTATCGACCGGATTACCGGCCGACCGCGACGCGAACACTCCCGTAATCCGGTTCCACTGTATCTTATCAACGAGCAATACCGCCGCAATGGAAAACTGCGCGCACCCAGCCTGTTATCAAGTCCGATCGGCCGGCTCGCCGATATTGCTCCAACGATTCTTGATATTCTTGGCACCAACATCCCGCAGGCCATGACCGGTACCAGTCTCGTACCAAAACTGTTGAACGACAAAAATATTTAGCGTGTAACGTGACTTCGGTAGAACGCCAATTGTAGTAATAAAACAATTTCGTTAGTACAATAGTATATACAATTGTACTATAATCAAAAATATCGCCTTTTGCGTGACGCATCATTACCCATCCGAACATTAACGCCGCAGCACGGAAAGATACGCTTCGGGCGGCACTTCCACGCGCCCGACCCCGGAGGCCAGCATTTTTTTCTTGCCTTTTTTCTGTTT
Source organism: Patescibacteria group bacterium (assembly GCA_028712155.1). Taxonomy (GTDB): domain Bacteria; phylum Patescibacteriota; class Patescibacteriia; order Buchananbacterales; family GWA2-38-13; genus VMFR01. The sequence goes on from JAQTQO010000015.1 coordinate 1,733, forward strand.
TTCGAGCAATTTGCGCTTGCGGGTGTAATCGCCGCCGTAGAGTTTGGCGGTGACGTCCTTGCGCAAGGCAGAAAGACGTTCCGCCGCGATCACGCGCCCAAGAACGGCCGCCTGCAATTTCACCATGAACTGCTGCTTGGGAATGGTTTCCTTCAATTTTTCGACGATCCGCTTGCCCACATCGAACGCCTCGTCGCGATACACCAAACTCGCCAGCGATTCCTCTAGCTCATCGGCTACCAAAATATCCAGACGCACCACGTCGCAGGGCTGGTAGGTATCAAAATCGTAGTTCAGCGACGCATAACCCGAGCTGATGCCTTTCAGCTTATCGTAAAAATCTACCAGCAACTGGGTCAGCGGAATGCGGTAATGCAGCACCGCCAACTCTTCATCGAGGTACTCGGTATTAAGATACTCGCCGCGCCGGCTGGAAACCAGTTGCATCACACTACCGAGGTATTCCTTCGGCGTAACAACGTCGAGCTTCATCAACGGCTCAAGCACCTGCCGGTAGCGGTCCGGCGTCGGGAGTTCCTGCGGCGAACGGATGATGGAAGTCGCACCATGCTGGTCCACGATTTGGTACGCGACCGACGGCACCGTCACGACCACCTCCTGTCCGTATTCGCGCCGCAAACGCTCCTGCACGATCTCCAGATGCAGCAACCCCAAGAATCCGCAACGGAAACCGTAGCCGAGCGCCGGGGAATTTTCCGGTTCAAATTGCAGCGCGGCATCCGATAGCGCAAGTTTTTCCAGCGCCGCGCGCAAGTGCGGGTAGTCATCCCCTTCGCGGCAAAAAAATCCGGCAAACACCATCGGTTTAATCTGCCGGTAGCCGGGCAGCGCAGACACATCCGCACCGCTCCCGATCGTATCGCCGACGTGGCAATCGGCCACGCGTTTGAGGCCCGTTGCAACGTATCCGATCTCGCCGGTCGAAAGCCGTTCGGATTTTTTCAGTTCCGGCGCAAACGTCCCCACCTCAATCACCGACGAATCAATGCCGGTGGCGATGAACCGGACTTTATCCCCCACCCCGATCGCCCCGTCCACGATCCGCACGTACGCGATGACCCCGCGGTAATCGTCGAATCGCGAATCGAAAATCAGCGCACGCGTCGCCGGGCTTTCGCTGACTTTCGGCGGAGGAATTTTCTCGATGACGGCGGCGAGCAGTTCCGGCACGCCGCGGCCGGTTTTGCCGGAAATCAGCAATACTTCCTCGGGCCGTACGCCAAGCAGCCCCACCACTTCCTTGACGGCGCGTTCGACTTGAGCGGCGGGTAAATCGATTTTATTTACGGCCGGAATAATCGTGAGGTTCTGCTCGATGGCCAGATACAAATTCGCAATCGTTTGCGCCTGTACGCCCTGAGTTGCATCCACCAGCAAAATCGCGCCTTCAACGGCCGCTAAACTGCGGGAAACTTCATAGGTAAAATCAACATGGCCGGGCGTATCAATCAGATTCAGTTGGTACGGCTGCCCTTTGTGCGCATAACGCATCCGCACCGGTTGCAGTTTGATGGTGATGCCGCGCTCGCGCTCCAGGTCCATTGTGTCGAGCATTTGGTCCTGCATGTCGCGCTTATCCACGGTACCGGTCAATTCTAAAAAACGGTCTGCCAGCGTGGACTTACCGTGATCGACGTGCGCGATGATGCAAAAATTTCTGATCGCACTGGCGGCCATGAAATCAAGTCTCCTTATCCCTCACACCGCTTAGGTCGGTGTGCTGTCGCCGACGACCTCGGTAACGGTAACCGGCTTGTGGCGACCGCGCAGGCTATCCAGCAACGCGATCGCTTCCGGTGACTGGAGGATTAGACTGATGATGACATACGTCGCCAGTCCCGCGCAAGCGCTTAAACCTCCCTGCAGAGCAATTCCCAAAAAAGTCTCGGTCCCGGTTACCGGAGCGGCGACATATTTTACACCCTGCGCAACCAGCGCCATGCCCGTGGAGGCGACGGCAATTTTCACCGTTGAGGCAAGTACTCCCGCTTCATCCAGGTTGCCGAGACGGACATGGAGGAGCAACCACAATACCGCAAGCTGCGCCACGTTGGCAATGGTCACCGCCAGCGCCAGGCCGACGACGCCCAAAGGCGGCGTCAAAATGATGGCCAGTACCACATTTGAGAGCGCCGCTCCCAGCGCCGTCAGCAGGGGCGTCACGCTGTCCTGCAGGGCGTAGTACGCGCGGATAATCAGCGGAATCAACGCCTGCGCAAACAAACTGATGGAAAAAACTGCCAGCGTTTCCATGGTTGCCACGGTATCCGGCCAGTCAAAACGTCCGCTCCCCAGCAGCACGCGCACGATCTGTGCCCGCAGCAAAATCAGCAGCGCCGAAGAAGGCACCACCAAAAAGAGCACCTGCCGCAGCGTCTGTGAAAACGTCGAAATAAATCGCTCGCGGCGGCTGGCCAGTTCGGACAACGTCGGAAAAGCGGCGATGGCAAACGAAATGCCGAATATTCCCAGCGGCAGAGACTGCAGGTTATTGGCAAAGTTAAACGCGGTGAGACTGCCGGCGCTCAACAATGACGCCAGCACCGTGACCACGACCAAATTCACCTGGTTGACCGCCAGGCTGATGGTACGCGGCCACATCAGCCGCATCATCTGGCGAAAATCGCTATTGCGAAAATTCATCACCCAGCGGTAGCGGAATCCGATCACCGCTACGGCGGGTACCTGGATCAGAAAATGCAAAAACGCCCCCAGGACGACACCCCATGCCAAGCCGGTGATGCCGTACTTCGGCACCAGAAACAGCGCGCCGCAAATGATGCCGACGTTGTAGAGAATCGGCGAAAGCGAAAAGATGAAAAAACGCTTCAGCGACTGCAATACGCCGCTGAGCACCGCCGACGCTCCCAAAAGCACCGGGGAAAGCAGCATGATGCGCATCAACGCCGCCGTCTGCGACAACTGGGCCGACGGGAATCCGGGGGCAAACAGCCGCATCAGCGGAACACTCCAGATCGCCATCACGGCGGACACAACGATCGCCGACAGTCCGATAACGTTGAGTGCGTTGTTGACGAGCCGCCAGGATTCGCCATGCATGGCGTCGCGTTCACGCGAAAACACCGCCGTAAAAACCGGAATAAACCCGGCCGAGAGCGCGCCGACCACCAGCAGGTTATAAATGAGATCCGGCAACCGGAATGCGGCATAGTAGCTGTCAAGCTCCGCGCCCGCACCGAATTCACCGGCCAATACCCGGTCGCGCAGCAAACCCAAAACCCTGGAAGCCAAAGACATCGCACCGACCACAACGGCAGCCGAAGCGATGGTCTTGTTGTTGTACGCGGCGAAGAAGCGGCGGAACATAAACGGTGAAACATGAAAACGGGAGTCGGGAGCACGAACCGGTAATTACCGCGCCGTCACTTTCGTATTCCCTCCCCTACTCCGAATTTCTTACGCCTTAATTTCTGGCGGCGAAACGTTTGCTGTTGCTTCAACGGGTAACAGCGCTGATGGTTTTTGATTTGACGGAGCAACATCTTTCGTAACCGGCCGGTGCCGCTGCACCATCCGCTGCGTCAGTTTGGCCATCATCAACGCTTCGTCCGTATGGATGGTCAGCGTTTTAAGGCGGGGAATTCCCCGCAGCCGTCGCCGCACCAAGTCGCGCACGATCGGGCTCCGCTCGCCCACCGCGCCGGAAAACACCAGCACGTCAACTCCGCCCAGCACGGTGGTAAACGCGCCGATGTACCTTACAATGCGGTACACAAATACCGCCAGGGCAAGCTTGGCGCGTCGGCGCTCATCCGCCGTAAATGCTTTCGGCGCAGGATAGCCGTCAACGGCGTACCCGGCCGCAGTCAACACGTCGCGCAGGTCGCTCGAATACCCGAACAACCCGCGCAAGCCGGATTGATGGTTGAGGATATCTTCCACTTCGCCGGCACCGATGTTGAGCGTTTTTTGCAAAAAGGTGACCACCGCCGGGTCAACATCCCCGCTCCGCGTCCCCATCACCAAACCTTCGAGCGGAGAAAACCCCATCGAGGTATCCACCGCTTCACCGTACTTGGTCGCCGTAACGCTGCAGCCGGAACCGAGGTGGCAGGTAATGATCCGCAGCTTGTTTAGCGGAATGCCGAGTTTGGCGGCAGTGGCTTCGGCCAGATACTGGTGCGAAATCCCGTGAAAACCGTACCGACGGATGCCGTACTTTTCATAATACTCATACGGCAGCGCGTAGAGGTACGCTTCCGGCGGCATCGTCGCGTAGTACGCCGTGTCAAACACGCCAAGGTTCGGCACCTCGGGAAAACGCGTCCGGACATGTTCCTCGATCTCCAGGTTGATCGGATTGTGCAGCGGCGCGAGCCTTTCAAGCTGGCGCAGATCGGAAATGACCGGCGGTGTCAGCCAGGTCGGTTTGCGATACTTCTCGCCGCCGTGCACCACCCGGTGCACCGCCGCCCGGACGCGTCCGGTCCAGTGGCCCAGGTGGCTGGCGAGCGCATCGAAAGCCGCGCGATGATTCGGCAATCCCGGCGGAAAATTCCGCCGGATCATCCGGCCGGAAGTAAGCTCGGACACTTCCAGCGTACTCCCGGGCAATTTCAACCGTTCGACACTTCCCTCGATCTGCACCGCCAGATCATCAAGCTTGAATATTTTTACTTTCAGCGTCGCCGACCCGGCGTTGCATACCATCAGACAGTCACGCGGCATAACATAAAACGTAAAGCGCAAAACGCAAAACACCAACGCAAAATTATATTAATTTCTTTTGCGCTTTTCGTTTTTCGTTTTTCACTACGATCGTCCCCCACTCCCCTCCTTCGATCCCCGCGGCATTCGCTTCATCGGTATCCAACTGACAGCGGAAGCGGTAGTCCGGATGCACGCGCACAATGACGCGGTGAAACGTCAGCGATCGCGGACCGCGCGTCTTGACCGACACTTCCTGGTGGTTGTGCAGATGCAAACGCGCGGCGGTCTTGGGGTCGCTGTGGATATGGCGCTGTGTGATGATAACGGCTTTCCGCCGCACGCGCCCATTGGGGCCGATCAACTCGCACGAAACGTCGGCGGCAGCAGTGTGTTCAAAATAGGAGAGCGGCGGTTTGACATGAAATTTTTTGGCTTCAGTCAGCGAAATTTCAACCTGAGTTCTCTTGCGCACCGGTCCGACGATACGTGCGGTAAACTCCCCGCGGCCGATTTTTATGCGCACCACGTCGACCGCGGCGAACTGTCCGGGCTGGGAAACCGGACGGAGCACCCGCAGGCGATGGCCGGCGCCAAACAATTTTTCCAGATCGGATGCCGTAACGTGGCAATGATGTCCGGATACTTCAAGTCGCACGCGCATAAATGAAAATCAGTAGTGGGAAATAATTACCTACTTCACGCGCTTGAGCTGCGACATCAGCTCCGCGCGGGTGAGGATCCCGTGCTGGGCACCGACCTCGGTCAGGACATTGGCGGAATTCACCACGCCCCACCGGAGCGCTTCGGCAACCGAACCTTTGCTGACATGCAAACCGGCAATGAACGCCGAACCGAACGCATCACCGACGCCGGTGGTATCCACTTCTTTACGCCGCAGGGCTTTTTGGTGAAACACCTTGCCGTTGTACAGCGCGTACGCGCCATGGACCCCGTCAGTGATCACGACGCACTTCGGCCCCCAATCGCTCAGAATGTTGAGCAGGTACAGCGGTTTGTTCAGAAAACTCGGGTTGCGCTTCCCCAGCTTGATGCCGGAGAGCGCCAGTTCGATCGCCTCATCCTTATTCAACTGCAGCACGTCCGTTTGACGCAAAAATTTATCCAAACCGCGCCGGCCCGCGGAGATCTGCTCCCCGCCCGGGTTCCAGGCGACCTTGGCGCCGCTCCGGACGCTGGCTGAAAAAATCTGGCGCAGGTTGTGCTGCCAGAAATTCCCGCACATGGCCGTCACGTAGTACCACCGCGTCGGCAACGCCCGGAGATTCGCGCTGTCGATGCGCAAACCGGCCGTCGCCCCGCGGTAGACGAACACGACATGATCGTGCTCGCCCCGGCTGGAAGCGACAATGGTGGACATTGCGGTATGCATGATCCGATCCACCTGCAGCTGCGTGATGTCGGTGCCATACTGCGCCAATGCCCCGCGCAAAAATGCGCCCTCCGCGTCATTGCCGATCCGGCTGATCGTCGCCACGCGCAATCCCAATTTTCGAAACGTGACCGCACTGTTGCCCGCTCCACCGCCGGCGCCAAAATGAGCCTGCGGCACTCTCACTTTCGCACCGTACTCAAACCCGATCACCCGCTGGGTGGTAATATTCTCCGGCGTGCGAAAAACGATCCCTTGGTTCGTGTACATCGTCACGTCACGAATGACGGACCCCACTGTTACGACGTCGAAGCGCTGAGGCATAGTAAGCGTAATACGAAAAACGCCAAACGGAGAATCACGGTTCCGGTAAAACGGATCTTTACGAGAATATTTTATTTTTTGCGTTTTGTGCTCTTCGTTGGCGCCAGCACCGCCTTCACCTTCTTGACCACCTCTTCGATACTGATATCCGCCTTGACCAGATAATCCATGGCACCAAGCTCCAGACCGGTGCGAATTTCCTGTTCCTGCCCGAGATTGGACAAAATGATGACAGGAATTCCGCGCAGCGCCGGGTTGCTTTTGATCTGCCGCAATCCGTCAAACCCGCTCTCGCCCGGCAACAGAATATCCAGCATGATGAGATCGGGGATCATTCGCGCCAGCCGCGCCTTGGCCTCCTGCCAATCCAGGGCCAGACTCACGTCGTACGCCCCCTCGAAAGCATCCTTCAACAACCGCACCAGATTCTTGTCGTCTTCAACGACCAGTATGCTTTTCTTTTTGCCCGCCATATGAATTTTCTTTATGGATAAATTTTTTGCGGCCGAAATGCTATTTGCGCGAAAGAACGCCGGAGCGACCAGCCGCTACGCCAACGGGAGGCTGAAACTGAACGTTGAACCCTTGCCCATTGTACTGGTGCACCAAATGTCACCCTGGTGCAGTTCGACAATGGCCTTGGCGATGTACAGCCCCAACCCGGTCCCCTCGATCTTGGCTTTCAGTACGGCCTGCGACCGGAAAAACATCGTGAACAATTTCCGCATCTGATTGGGCGGAATACCCATGCCGCTGTCCTGCACGGAAATGACCAGATAACCGTCTGGGCTGTCGGTGTGATTGATCGTGACGCCAAGTTCGCGCGCGACCTTGCGCAATTTCGGCCCGGGGATCCGGCGGGTCTTTATCCGTACGCTTCCTCCGGTCGGCGTATACTTGATGGCATTGCTCATCAGATTGGAAACCACCTGTGAGACGCGGCCGACATCGACGCGAACCTTCGGCAATTTCTGCCGCGACGACCATAAAATCCGCAACCGCTTCGCTTTTGCTTTGGTGCGAAAACCCGCGATCACGTCGCTCAGGATGGGAGTGATGCCGGTCATCTGCGGCAAAATGGAAAACCGCCCCTGCTGCAATTTCGCCAGATTGAGCAAATCTTTAACCAACACCAACTGACGATCGTTGTTGCGTTGCAGCTGATCGACCAAGCGCCGCTGTTCGGCATTCAATTTCCCCGTCGTTTCGCGGTGAAGCATTTCAATGCTCCACTTATTCACACTCAACGGGCCGTTCAGTTCGTGCACGGTGATGGAAACGAATTCGCGCTCACGGCGGATGCGCTCCGCCGCGACCACATCGGCCCGGTGGTGCGCAAACGTCTCCTTGATCATCAGCATCCAGGCGGTGATCACATCCTGCTGGCGTACCGGCATGAGGAAAAAGGTGAACGGCGTCGGTTGGGCATCTTCGGACAACCGCAGGGGTACCACCAGCGATTCTTCGCCGGCGGTCCGGCGCTTGAAGAAACGCCGCAGCTCAACCGTATCCACAATATCCCCGATGTGCCGGCCGGTCACATCACCATTCACGCCAAGAATTTTCCGCGCGCTGGTGTTGATTTCCAGGATGCGAAATGCAGGGTCAAGAAACGCCATACCGTCGCTTAAGTGGTAGCTGAGCCGCCGCAGCTCCGTGGACACCACCCGCGATAACGACGGTACGGACACCGCGCCGCCATTCGGCCCGGAAGACCGGAGCGGAAGCGTGACGGTGAACGTCGTGCCTTTCCGGTAGACGCTGTGAAACGCGATCGTGCCGCCTAGCGCCGCCACGTAATGCTTGGCGATATACAGCTGCACGCCGAGCCCTTCGGTTTGCGAACGGATCGCGTTCTCCGCGCGGAAAAATTTCGTAAAAATATTATGCTGTTGGCGCGCCGGAATGCCGATGCCGCGGTCGCGCACGGAGATCACCACGGCGCCGCGCCGGCGCTGCAAAGCTACCAGCACGTGCCCTTCGCGCCGGCCGTACCGGATGCCGTTATCGACCAGTACGCCGATGACCTCTTTGAGTTTGAGCGCGTCGGTCACCACGGTCGGAAAGTTCCGCGGCGCACTTACCCGGAGCGTACAGTTGTACGCCCGCGCGAGCAGCGATTCATCACGCATGACGGTGTTGACCAGTGCGGTCAAATTCACCGGCGCCGAAACGACGCTCACCCCCTCCTCATCAATCCGGCTGATCCGAAGCAAATCCCCCACCAGCCGCGCCATGAACAGATTCTGCTGGTATGCGCGATCGAGGTACTCGCGCTGCTTGATGGAAATCCGCCCGCCGCGGCCCGATAGTACCATGTCGAGCGCCCACCGCATGATGGAAATGGGCGTACGGAGCTGATGGCTCGCGACGGTCGCAAAATCCGCGCGCACGCGCTCGCGGTTTGCCAGCGACGGATCATCGGCGGCGGAAAGATTTGGTGTTGCTGTTCTCGGCATAGAAACGCGCGTTCACGTCACAAGATGCGAAGCTCGTGACCGATCCGTTCGATGAAATGGATCTTGGTGAGCAGCAGGGCGACGATCAGTGCGATCACGGCCATGCTCTGTAAAATCACGTCGGGATGCTGGATCCGAATGCGCACGAAAATGTTGAGCAGCAGCGCGATCGCTAGGAAAACCACCAGCGCGACCAGGAAAAAATTGGAGAAGCGCAGCACCAGTTCCAACGGATCCCCCGTTGATGACTGCGCGCCCAGCACCAGGATCGGCTCATTGGATACGACCGGGTTGAGCATTTCCGGCGGCACGGTTTCTGCTTCCGGCGTAAGGGTAGGCGATGCGGACGGTTCCTCCGCGGGCGTGACCGTCGGCTGCGGTGCCCCCGGCGTTGCCACTCCCGCGGGCACGGCGGCCGGGCGGGATGCCGAAGGCGAGGCATACGCGATGGGCGTCGCCCGGGGCGCGACGGTTGCCGCCGGTACCGGCGTCCGCTGTGGCACGGCCGCCACCGGCAGGGCATCCTCACGGCGGGAACCGAAGAACTGCACCAGGAGTTCCGTCTGATGACCGGCCATCGTGCCGCTGATGACGGCCACGCCGATGTCCTCGTAGTGGCTGTTGAGAATGTTCGCGCGGTGCGACGGGCTGTTCATGAACGCTTCATGCACCGCTTCGGCGGAAGTGAAATCGATGGCGAGGTTTTCGCCCGCGTACACGTAATCGTATTGCGTGCGGTTGATCCAACTCCAGGGTTTGCGCCCCTCAGGAGTGTCGTGCGCGAAATAGTCGCGGGAAACCATGTCGGCGCCCTTGGCCTGGGCGCTCGCCGCCAGGACGGGGTCAATCCGCAGCGCCGGCAATCCGACGGCGATCCGCGCCTGGTTGGTCAGCCCCACGATTTCCTTGGCGACGATCCGCGCCAGCCGCGCCGGGGTCGGGTAGCTGAGGAACAGCGCACCGCTCACCACGACTTTTACCAGCAGCGCGGCGACCAGGTACATCGTCAGGCTCCTGGGCCGCAGCGCATGCGGACGGTGATCGTTACCGCGATGCGGGATGAAAAAATCATGGAGAAGCGCGTAGGAATCGTGGCAGTACTGCCGCCAGCCCTCCTGCCCCGTGAACAGCTCCCGGATTTCCCTGATCTCACCCCTGGCGAACCATTTCGCCCGCGGCGCCATCCCGGATTTTTTGGATTTTCCGCGCAGCCATGCCCATCCCCGGCCAAATGCATTTACCATCACGCCCAAAAATGCGAGCCGGCGCACAATGCGCATTTTCCCGGGTTTTTTCCGCCCATTGAAGATGCTCATTGCCATAAATTATATCAGATAATTGTTTTATAGGTAATGTTCATAAATCATTGTATTACATCACATATAAAATAATTTGTCAAATATTATCAACTTTATTACCAACAAACAACCAGCCCGGGTTGGGCTGGTGCTGTATAGCACGATCCGCGCGTCAAAAAAGACTAGCGGTTCGCCAAATGTGATATTTTTTTGCCCGCTTTTTTGCGGTGCTTCCTCAGCGCGATTTTCCTCTTCTTATTCATGCCCGTCATATTACGCGGATTGGCTTCAAACGTCAATCCGCGTATATCCGACTTTTAATGAATAAATATAGGAGTAGCACGACAAGCAGGAATAAACATATGAGAATAATAATGGAGAACAGGAACGGGCGGCCGGACTGCGACAGACCGGCCATGAAGCCCGCCGTCGTCGTCGGAGCGTTCCCCGTCACGTCACCCAGCAACGTCGGCCCGCCGGAACCGGTTGCCGCACCCAGCACTCTTCCCGGCGGAAGCTGATTATCCGTGGTGGTCCCACCGGCTGGACCGCTAGTCCCATTTCCGCCCTGATTTCCAACACCACCGTCAAGACCGCTCCCCTGCCCGCCAACCGTCGGCCCGGTTCCCTCCGTAGGATTCCCCTGGTCTTGCCCGCCGCCAAGAGGTCCGCCCGTAAGGCCCCCTTCATGCGCCGTGCCCAGCGCATTTCCGCCCCTGACCTCAATGGATGCCGAGGCGACTGAAAGATTGCCCGGCAAATGGCCGTTGCTCACGGAAGTCGTGGCATGGTTAAAGTAGATGCCGGCTGCAACATCATCGGCGACATGCACGTCATATTGCACCGTCATGGTGTTGCCGAACGTTCCGATCGCCCCCAGCTGCCAAAAATGCTCCCGGGTTTTAGTGTCAACGAACGTAAAACCCGCCGGTAGCGTATCCTGCAGCGTGAGATCGTTTCCGACCGCCCAGCCGGCGTTCGTGATTTTCACGGTGAAACGAACGGTGCCGCCAGGATAAACAAACTGCTCGTCGGCCGTTTTTACCATGGAAAGTACCGGATTGGAACTTAACGAGGCACCGCCGCCGGAACCTCCGCCGTTACCACCCGAACCGCCACCGCCGTTACCACCCGAACCGCTGTTGCCGGATGAGAGTGTATATGAAGAATTGTCCGAGGGCGTTGGGGAAGGCGTCGGCGTGGGCGATTGCGTTGTATTCGGGTCGGGCGTGGGGGGTCGGCGTCGGCGTTGGCGGGGGCGTCGGGGTCGGAGTTGGGGTCGGCGTCGATTCTCCAGAAGTTCCCGAATTTTCCAGCAGACAGTTGTTGCAGGTTTGATTGACACCCACACCGTCGCTGCCATCGCATGCTTCAGCACCGTTCTTTATCCCGTCGCCGCAAAACGGACCGACGACGGTGATGGGGGTGCACGTGGCCGAACAGTAGGTGCAGCTCTGCGCATACGCCGGCACGCACGCTACGCCGTTGTTTTCCGTACCATTATCGCACTGCTCGCCGGACTGGTTGACCGCATGGTCCCCGCAAAAAACAACGGGCCCTTGGGGCCCGCTCGTTCCTGTTCCATTGTCATCGCCTCCAGGCGGTCCGCCCGGCGGCCCCAGTACGATCGGATTGTTCGTGCAATCGTTATGGCAGGCATCCGTGTCAACGGTATTGGCATCATCGCACTCTTCCGGACCATTGGTAATGCCGTCGCCGCAGTATGCGCCGATCACGTTGGTCACCTGGCAGGTATTCGAGCAATATGTGCACGACAATTCATACCCCGGCGTGCAGGCGTTACCATTATTGATACCCGCATCGCACGCCTCGCTGGACTGGTTGATCTTGCCGTCACCGCAGCGCGGATCCGGGCAGATATTGATGGCGATATGGCGGTAGATGGCGTCCAAGTCGCCGCTCGTGGGGCTGAAGTAGTACAACCCGCCGGTGGTCGAGGCGATCTGCTGCAGCATTGCGGAATTGATTTCCGTACCCAGACCGATCGTGAAAATCTTGACGCCTTTCGCGGCGGCAGCCGTCGCCTGGTTGATGGCGTAGTTCACATCGCGGGGGTCTTCGCCGTAACCGATGCCGAATGGCTTGTTCGCGCGGCCGTCCGTCAGGAGAATCTCAATGTGCGCTGCGGTTGTCCGCGCGCGGCTCGAATCCAGCTCGGCGGTCGCGGCCTTGATCGCATCGCCGATGTTAGTGGCGCCCAAGGCGGTAATCGCATCAATCTTAGCCGCCAATGTGGTCGTGCTGCTCGACAGCGTCTGGTCCAGCGTCACCTGCGAGGCGTAGGAAACCAACCCGCCCTTATCCACCGGTGACAGCATGCCGACCAGTCCTTTGGCCGCAGCCTTCGCGTCGGCCATGCGCTTACCGCTGTCGTATGCCATCGAACCGGAACGGTCAAACACCAGCATCACGTCCACCGGCTTGCTGCAGCTCTCCACCGTCTGGCAGATCGCGTTGCAGGTGGAACCGGGCTGCCCGTTGCGCACGCCAAGGTCGCATTCCTCGCCCTGCTCTACGTTTCCGTTGCCGCAGACCGGCGTGACGACATTGAGCGTGCAGTTATTGCGGCAACTGTCATTGTCAACGGTGTTGCCGTCATCGCACTGTTCGTTGAAGCCGTCGCTGTTGGGCGTCTGCCGGATAGCGTCGCCGCAGTAGGTCCGCGTGTTGAGCGTGCAGTCATTATGGCACGCGTCGGTGTCGATCGTATTGCCGTCGTCGCACTGCTCGGTCGTCTGGTTGACCGCCCCGTCGCCGCACCGCGGCTGGTTGGGGCACAGCTCGCCGGCGATCAGCGTGTAGATGTCGTCCAGGTCTGCGCTGGTCGGACTGAAGTAGAATTTCGCTCCGGTGGACGTCGCGATCTGCTGCAGCATTGCGGAATTGATTTCCGTGCCCAGACCAATGGTGTAAATCTTGAACCCTTTGGCCGCGGCGGCCGTGGCCTGATTGATGGCGTAGTTCACATCGCGGGGGTCTTCGCCGTAACCGATGCCGAATGGCTTGTTCGCGCGGCCGTCCGTCAGCAGGATCTCGATATGCGCCGCGGTCGGCCGGGCACGAGTTGACCCCAGCTCGGCGGTCGCGGCCTTGATCGCATCGCCGATGTTGGTGGCGCCGCTGGCGGTGATCGCGTCGATCTGCGTCTTGATGCCGGTGAAATTATTGTCCAGCGTGTGCACCGTGTTCACGGTCGAAGAGAAAGTGACGAGCGCTTCCTTGTCTTTATCCGGCTGCAGGAGGTCGGTGAATCCCTTGGCGGCGGCTTTTGCCTCGGCTAACCGCGTGCCGCTGTCGTATGCCATCGAACCGGAGCGGTCGAACACCAGCACCACGTCCGTCGGCGTCGTGCAGTGCTGCACGGTCTTGCACTCCGCGTCGCAGACCGAACCCGGTTGTCCGTTCTGCGCACCCAGGTCACAGTCTTCGCCCGGATCCACATTGCCGTCGCCGCAGAATCCGGTGATATTGACCGTGAGGTCGCAACCGTACTCGCCGTTGTGCGTGATAATGCCGCCGTCGTGGTCCTGAGACACGCCGCCGGTTTCGGGGTCGGCAATTGCCGGCGCGTCAAGCAGGACATCCCATGCGTCCTGCGCGTCCGCTGGCTTGGTCAGCGTCGCAGCGGTCACCACGTCACCCTCACCGGCCTCACCGGTGAGCGTCAGGAACGGACACAGGTCGCGGTAATAGCCGGGCATATCCGGATCGCCGCCGTTGGGGTACTCCGGATGCGTCGACGGCAAGGGTTTGCGCTTCATCCCGATCGTGTACGGCAGCGTCTGGCCGCTGAATTCCGGTGCCAGCGAAACCGTGTAATGCTCGGTCAGTCTTTCTCCCGGAAACACCGTACCGAAATCCAGGTGGTTGACGGACACCAATACCGGCAGAATGGTCGCCGAAACCCCGATGACTGCCCCTTGCACCGACGCAAACGTCACGCTGCTGACCACTAAGGCCGCAACGATGCGTAAGGCGCGGTTCAGTTGTTTGCGGGAATACGTCATGGGAATGCTAGGTAGTCGGGGTCAACAATCCGTCGGTGCTGGTCGGCGTAACTTCCGGGTTGGTAGTATCCGGCGGAGGCGGTGGCGTGTCTCCCCCGCTGCCCGTCGTCGGTTGAATTACGACCGTCGGATCAGTCACCTGTTCTTCCGTTTTACTCGACGAAGGACTGTCAATCGTCGAATCAGCGGGAACTACCGGATCTTCTTCGGGGAATAGCGCGGCCCATTGTTCGTCGGTGAGCGTTGCCGCATCCGGCGGAATATCTTCCGCCTGCGGCGGCTCTTCCGCGGCCGATGCCGCGATCAGTTCCGGTGCAATGACCGCCTCGTCAGCCGGCGTACCGTCGCACATCACGTCAACATTCTCTTCACCGAGCGTCGGGCACGGATCCACCCAGCTGCCGGTACCGTCCGGCACGCGCGCGTAGCTATTTCCTTCCGGTTTTGCCGTCGTCCATTCAAACGCATCCAGCAGGTCGCCACCGACGCTGATTTGCGCGTTGTACAGGCGCACGCGGTCACCGCTATTGGTCATCTCGAATTTCGTGTTGCCGTTGCGGTACACCACCAGCCGGCCGCCCGCGGCGATCGTCGTAGTTGCCACCGTCGTGCTGGTCGCCGTGATCGGCAGAACGTTGCTGTTCGATTTATCATAGAGCGCCCAGCCTTCCAGCGAAATCGGTCTTGTGCTGAGGTTGAACAACTCAACCCACTCTCCGGCCGGCATCGGCGCACCATCAGAACCGGTCGGATTGGCCATGATCTCATTCAGTACGACTTCGCTTGTTCCCGTCGGTGAACACCCGTCCCACGGGGCAAGATTGCCGTCGTCGCACTGTTCGCCTGGCTCAACAATGCCATTCCCCATGCCCGGCAGCACGCACTCGAACGGGTCCGTGTTCTCCTTTTCATAGAACGTATAAATCCGGGCAGCAATGTACTGGACATCCGCGAGCTGCGTTTTGGTTGAACCGGGATCCGCAATGACCTGCTCCATGATGGTCAGGGCGTGCTGTATGGTCGTTGTCGCACTGATGCCAATAAGGGTGAATGCGGTATTACCGTCGTAGCCCCCGGCAACGAGCGCATCCGTGCGCAGGTGGCTTGATACCGCGTTCATTTCATCGGCGAGCGTGAACTTCTTGGCATCACAGCGCGCTTTGTCCACGTCGTTGCTGGTGCTGGTCGTGCAATTCACCGCCAGCTGCACGCACATCGCGTTGCCGTTCGTGGTCGCAAACACGTCCGACAACCCGTCAGAAAGCGTGTTGACCTGCGTCGCCCAGATGCTTGTGCCCGTGCCGTTATTGCAGCCGTCGTTGTTTTTGAAGTAACCCTGTGATTTGGCTTCGCACTGGTTTTGCTGCGGCTGGCAGAGTTTCGTGCAGGTGGACTCCAGAGTTCCGTTGCGCGCACCGTCGTCGCACTGCTCGTTTTGGCCGTAGCTGTTGGGGGTCTGCACCGCACCGTCGCCGCAGAACGTCGTCGGTTTGCAGTCGTTCTCGCAACCGTCGCCATTGACGAGATTTCCGTCATCGCATACCTCATCTTTTTCGATTCTGCCATTACCGCACTGCGAGCTGACCGTGCAATCGTTATCGCAGCCGTCACCGTTCACGAGGTTGCCGTCGTCGCACTGCTCATTTTCCAGGTTGACCTTGCCGTCGCCGCAGTACGGCAGCGGCGGGCAGAGCACCACCTCATCAATGCCGAAGCTGTCGTAGCCGCGCAGTTTCAGCATCCGGATCTTGGTCGTCTGGTCGCCGGAAATTTTCTGCACGGAATTGCCGTTCTTCGCGGGCACCGGGATCGAGAAGACCTGCGCCGTTCCGGTCGCGTCCGAATACCCGACGACGGCGCTGTTTGAACCGTGGTCCAGGTCAATGTATTTGACCGAGCTAAACGTCATCGGCTCATTGAACACAAACCGGATGGAACCGCCCGCCGGCTCGTCGTTGGGATCGTCTACGTAGCCGTCGGCCGGCGTGGTGTCCACGGCGTTATCGGGAATGATGAGCAAATTGTGGAGCGGCGTGTTGTTCGAGGGTTCCTTGCCGTCGCCGTTCTCGCTGTTGCCCGGCCCGCCGAACTGCAAATTGGGCGTACCGAGGTCAACATCCACGATCTTGTCGCCGTTAATGCCGCCGGACGGATGCGCCGAGTCAAAGATAATCGCTTTCTGCGGATGCGCCGCATTGTAGTTATGCGCGGACACGAGGATCCCCCATAGCGAATACTCGGTATCGATGAACTGCCCCTTGAGCATCGGGTTGCCGCTGGCATCATTTTCAAAATCCAAGGTAATGGCGTTTTGGCACACGCCCGTCTGGTAGTTTCCAAAGTTAACGCCGGTCTTAGTTTCGCCCTGCGCCAGGGTCACCGTGGTCGACGTCGGCGTCGAACCCAGCCACCCGCTGCGGGTTTCTTCCGTCACGGTGTAGCTGCCGGCATTCAGGTTGGTGAACGCATAGTACCCGGTCGCGTCGGTGGTCGCCAGGCCGCTGGAGTCGCCCGTCAGCGCCATCAGCCAGCCCGCGATCGGCGGTTCGGCCGGCTGCTGCCAGGTACCGTCGTGATTGATATCGTGCCACTTGTAGCCGGACAGACCGCCCTTGAGAATCTCGTTCCGTTTATTCCCGAAATTCACCACCTCGGTGCATTCGTCGGTGGTGAGTGCGACGCTGACCGGCGTCGTCGCCGTCCAGCCCGTCTGCGTCACTTCGGTCACGATGTAATCGCCGAACTTCAACTGGGTCGGGAAAATATAATGGCCGTTCTCGTCGGTCATCTGATTGCCGAAATCGCGGGCCGCCAGCCAGTTCTGGAAGGCCGTCAAGTCGCCGGACGCTAACGCCAGCGACCCGTCGCCGTTGAAATCGCAAATGGTTCCCAGCGGGCACGTCGCGCCGTCCACAATGACATCCTCAAGGATGCCATAATCGTTGCTGTCATTCTTGACGTTGCCGTTGTAATCGTACTCCGGCGCGTACGGACCGCCTTTCAATTCGATGATCCAGTCCTTCAGTCCCGCCTCGCCGCCGTCGCGCACCCCGTTGCCGTTCGCATCGTTGAATTTCACACCCTCAATGGTCACGTACTGGCAGGGGTCAATGCGCGCGATGACGTTGATGACGTGCGCCTCATAGGCGGTATAGATCGGCAGCTGCCCCAGCACGACGGACACAGCCACCACCACCGCGCTCATGCGTTTGAGTGCGTTCAGCGTGCGCTTCTTCAAAATTGTCTTCCGTCGTTTGGTCATTTCAATGGGATAATTTTTTTGCCACTCCGATGCTGATGAACCCGAGTCTCGGGATCCGCACCGGTTTGCCGCTGCCCCAGGTGAGCGCCCGGCCCACCACATCGGTAATCTTGATCGGCTTATCGGACACGTTATTGGCGTCGCCCTGGGTGGTCAGCATGCCTTTCGCCGGATCGATCTCGATGATGCGGTGGATGGTATAACCGCGCTCATTCTCATACACCACGATATCGCCCACCTTCAGTTCGTCCGGCTTGACCCCCTGGACGAAGATGAGGTCCCCCACCTTGAGCACCGGCCACATGGAACCGGAGGTGATCGCCGCCATCGGGGTGTTGGTGTGCAGCGCCTTGCTCAACGCTATCGGCATGCCCCAGATGAGCACCGCCACGATCACCACGTAGATGACCAGCCCGCGCAGCACCCGGAGCGGCCGGTACCACCACTTCCGCTTCGAAATCTTTGGCACCACCGTTCCCCGCTCGATCGCGGCCGTTTTCGACGACGGGCCCGCCGCCGGCGGCGTCTCTTTTGTTTTTTGTTCGTCTGACATTGCAAAGTGCGGTATCAGGTATCCGGTAGTCAGTATTTAGCTGTTATCATTTACCACCCGATCCCCAAATATTTGATACTCATTAGAACAACTTCGGCATCTTGAAGATGTACACCGTCCCCCCGTACTTCTGGATCGGCGCCGACACGGGAACTTGTACGCTGAACTCCACTTTCACTTCCTCACCCGGCTTCAGGGTAAACGACGTGCCCTTGTCGATCTTCATCATCTCGGCGATAGGGCCGGTTTTTACGATCCAGATCTGCTTATTCATGCCGCCGGTATTCTTCAGGGTCACGTAGCGGTTGGCACCCGTGTCGCGGGACAGATCGCCGAAATCGAGCTTGGCTACGGGGTTGACGGCCACTTTGTCCTTACCCTCGATCACGTTCACCGTTGCCGCATACCGTTCCGCCGCCATCACCTGCACGCCGATAAACCACGCCACGGCCAGTACGATCACCAGAATCACCGTATGCTTGGTCTTCCACTTTTTGCGTCCCGAGCCTTGCTTTGCCCCGTCGGATGACGGGGTCGAAGGACCGCCGTCCGTCCCTTGATTCTTAATACTCGATACTTGCTTCTCCGTCTGCGCGCCCGCTCCCGCTGTTGCGCCCGCTGGTTTCTGGTCTTCCATATATCAATGGGATTATCTTTATCTCTTAATTATACCAATTTTCGTTTGGTTTGGCTTCCTATCCCCCAGCCCTTTCAGAGAAAAGGCTGGGCGGATTGAAAGTCAATTTTACTAGACGGGTTGGAGTTGGAGTTTGCTAATTTCGGTCGTTTCAATCCACAGGTCGCAACCAAAATTCTTGTGCTCGTTTTCAGCTGGTTGCACGTAGTTGGCCGGAACAACACCCTCCGGACCGTAGGTCTTCACGAAGGTATTCCAGTCCTGGGCGCACATACCGGCAAAGCACGGAACCTTGAGGTCAATGGTCCACGTATCTTCGCTGTCATTGGCCTTTACCAGCACACCCGAGGCTTCCCATGCAGATGTGTCAGCCATTGTCCATCCGGTAATCGGGCCATGGAACGGCTTGACGCTTACATCGCCTACACCGCCGTCGGAAGTCTTGGACAGGTAGGGGCAAAGTAGCAAGGCCTGGCGATAACCTTCCGGGCAAAGGAACTCACCTTGCGCATTCTCGCCGCTGACCGGAACGTACTGCGGCTTTTCAGTCGTCGGCTCAATGATCTCACACTTCGGCTTCTGGCGGATGACGTACTCTACGACATCCACGCGATTCTGCGCGGCAAACGATTCGCTCAAGCCGATGGACAAGCTCTTATCAAGCTTTTCCTGCGGGAACACGGTGCCGTAATCAATGGCTTCCGGCCTCACGGACAGCGCGTTCTCGATTTTGGCTGTCACGTTGATGATGTGCGCTTCGAATGCCGCGAACATTGGAACCGTGGCGACAGCCAGGGCAATGGCGGAGGCGCCGATCGCAAGTTTCTTCAACATAGTGTAATTCGAACAAACTTATTGATTTAGGTAATCGTTATGTCACCCTTGTGCTGACTTACCTCGTATCGGAAGGCTGCTTCCTCAACAGGTTTTTGCCTTTTCCGTCTCCCTCCGACGATAAGGCAAGTCACGCAAGGCATGCCGCATTCCCTCCGGCGTCTGCCGGAGAGTTCGACCTTTGGTGCGGATGTAAGGTGCCAAACGTTTGGGAAAACTTTTCTTCCCATTCCCCGGCCCTTCGCGAAAGGCCGGGTCAATGGACAGACAAGCCGGATTACGGGTTCAGGACGGTGCCTTCCGGCGTACCGCTGGTCAGGATGCGGGTGAATGCGACTTGGCCGAAGATGCCGAAGTCGGGCCACTCAACGCCGGTGGATTTCAGTTCAACCGTCATCACACCCGAGACACTGACCGGAATGGCCACCGATGACCACTTCCAGACCTCGCTGACGATACTGCCGTCGTTGGCGTAGGACGCCACCAGGTTCCCGTTGATGTAGACCTCAAACGAATCGTCGGTTGCAATGCCGTCGAGGTTGCGCAGGTTCAGGTAACGTACACCCGCCGGGCCGGAGCTGATGGTGAAGGTTGCCGACCGCGTACCGTCGCCGTTTGCCTGTGACGCATACACGACGCGGCAGTTGCCGTCCTCACACGCACCGCCCCAGTTGCCGTTGTGGGTCGCCGGTTCGATCGGACCCCACGAGAGCAGGCTATGCCCGGATTCGCTGGTCGGATCGCCGATGTTGATCTCCTCGAACGGTTCCGAAGTCCGCGACACGCCGCTGACTTCGATCCACAGGTCGCAGCCGAACAGCACGCTCTTGTTTGCCGCCGGCTGGACGTACGCGGCCGGGTCCGCCGTTTCGTTATTGGACTTCACGAACGTGGCCCAATCCTGGGCGCACTCGCCGGCAAAGCACGGCACGCGCAGATCGATGTTCCAGGTATCAGAGGTATCCTGTTCGGATTTCGCCAAACGGCCCTTCACTTCAGTCGTGAGCGTATCTCGCAATGTCCAATTCGTTACCGGGCCGTGGAACGCGTTGATGCCGCCGTCGTTATCCGGCACGCCATCGGCGGTAGTCTCGTGTTTGGAAAGGTACGGGCAGAGCACCGGCAGCTGGTGGTAGCCTTGCGGACAAACGAAAACGCCTTCCGCGCCATCGGTGACGGTTGCATATTCCGGCCCCTCAACACCCGGATCAATTTGGCATTTCGGCTTCTGACGGATCAGATAATCGACGTCATCCACGCGGCCTTCCTGCAAGAACGATCCCGAGAGCGACACGTTCACTTGTTTGTCGATCGCTTCCTGCGGGAACACGGTGCCGAAATTGATCGGCGTGGTATCAACGGTCAGGGCGTTCTCGATCCGCGCGGTGACGTTGATGATGTGCGCTTCGAACGCCGCGAACATCGGGACGGATGCGACCGCCAACGCGATGGCCGAAGCGCCGAGCGCTAGTTTCTTCAACATATCATTTTCTCATTGGTTATCATCGAGAAATTCTCGATTCCTCCCCAGTTGTCATTCCCGCGAAAGCGGGAATCCACACCTGGCTGTTGCTGGATTCCGGCTGGGACGCCGGAATGACAACAAGGACATTCGCAATCGTTCTCTGCATCCCTGCCTGACGGGCAGGTTCGACCTTTCATGCAGAAATTAAAATTCAGCTAAACTATGACCATTAATTGATCGTAAAGGTAATGTCGCCATCCATGACGGCCGTCCAGGTGCCAAACGAGCTCTGGTGGAACGATTCTTCGTTGAGCACCATCCCCAGCTGATACGTTCCGGCCGTGAATGTCGTGCCGCCGCAGCTGGAGCGCTCGATCTGTCCGGTGACGTTAGCGGCCGCGCACAACGGCAAGGTCGGATGTACCGGATCAAGCCCGGTGGCCAGTTGGGAGTTGTTCGACGTACCACAAGAACCGCCGCTGCACCACAGCACGTGGTAGCTGGAATCGGTGGTGACGGCCTTGGTCACACTGCCGCTCGCGTCCGCCGTCACAAATCCCCACACCAGGTAACCGGAAATGCAGTGGGTGCCGCCGTGGTAGACGGAATTCGCCAGGTAATCGGCGTCGCTGACGTTCGCGTTGGTCGTGTTGTCCCACCAGCGGCCCATGTACCCGAGCTTCTCGTTCAGCACATCGTCGCCGCCCGCATCCTGGCAGGTCGGCTTGCCGTTAAACTTCAGCTGGTAGGTCATCAAGGGCTTCAATCCGGTTGCTGTGAACGTGCCGGAAAGTTGTCCGCTCGCGGGCGTCTGGTAGGTGAACTGCGCCGAGGCCGTGCTGTAGTCGTGGACGTAGCCGTATTGTGATGCCGCCCCGATATTCAGCAGGGAAATCGTCGTTGGCGCCGCTACCGTTCTCTGATACGTTACCAGATCGGCGTTCGTCGCATCGAAAAGGAATGTGGCGGGATTCCAGGTGGTGACGCTATGCGATGCAACGGTGTAGCTCGACGAAGGCACCAGCCACACTTTTGCCTTGCCGGAAGCGAAATTCGCATCAGCCGAATCCGGCAGGCTCATCCCGATATCGGAATTGCCGGACAACGCGAGTGCGCCGCTGCCGTTAGTCGTCCCCTGCCCCAGCAACGCCCCCGGGTGATTGCCCGGCCAGCCGTCGCCGTAGTAGATCAAACTGTAACTTGTTCCCGCCGTCAAACCCTGTGCGGTAAACGAGTAATCAAACGTCGGACCGGATGGCTTGTAGGTAAGGCTGCCGGATGTGCCGTCAACAATCACGCTCCAATCCCCGCCCGTATCCTTATTTTCTAATGTCGCCGTAACCGGGCAAGCATTATTACCGGCGCAATCGCTGTCGCTGCAGTCAACGGCGCCGTCGCAATCATTGTCCAGGCCGTCGGTGCAGACTTCCGTAGTCGGCGCACCCGCCGACACCGAGCAAACCGGCTCGCCAGACGGGTTTGACGCGTCGCACACGGTCACGCCGCTGGCGGCGCACTGGCCTTGGCCGGTGCCGCACGCCTCGCCCAGCGTCCAGCCTTCATCCGTTTGCCCGTCGCAGTCATTGTCCCGGCCGTCGCACACTTCTTCGGACGGCACGCAGGTCGCCGGCGGCGCTTCAAATCCCTTCACTTCGATCCACAGGTCGCAGCCGAACAATTCGTGCTCGCGTGCGGCCGGCTGAATGTAGAGGCTCGGCTCGATTTGCGGATTGCCGGATTCGCGGCGAACGAAATCATCCCAATCCTGCGCGCACGCGCCGGCAAAGCACGGTACCCGCAGATCAATGGTCCAGAGGTCGGAGGGATCCTGGGTGGTCTTGTCCAAACGTCCCTTCACTTCCGTGGCCAGGGTTGCCGCCATGGTCCAGGGTTCCGGCATGCCGTGGAATGCGTTGAAACCGGCGTCGTCATTTTCATCCGCCGGGTCGGCGTCGTGTTTGGACAGGTACGGGCACAGCACCGGCAGCTGCGTAAAACCTTCCGGGCAAATGAATGCTCCGGCCTGATTTTCCGTTGCCTGGGCGAATTCGCTATACGTCACGGGCTTGGATTCCGCCACCGCTTTGCCGCACTTGGGCTTCTGGCGAATGACGTAATTGGCGTACTCCATCCGCTCGGCGCCCTGGAATGAATCGCTCAGTGCCACGGTCACCTGGCGGTCGAGCCGTTCCTGCGGAAATACCGTGCCGAACTCCATCGGCCGGGTATCCACCGTTAACGCGTTCTCGATCTTTGCCGTCACGTTGATGATGTGCGCCTCGAACGCGGCGAACATCGGGACCGTCGCTGCGGCCACGGCGACTGCGGATACACCGACCAAAAATTTTTTCATATCGCTTTGGGGGTTATCTTCCCTCCCCATTTCCCGGCCCTGCGTTGCGCAAGGCCGGGTCAACGGACAGGCAATACAACAATTTAGTTATTCGGGCACTCCGTCAATTGCTTCAGGATGTTATCGAGCGACGCGTAATCACTGGCCTGGTAGTAGTGGTCATCGCCGCTGGCAATGGTCTTCAAGTACGTCGGATTCACCTGGCTGCCAACGCCGACCACAAAGATTTGGATGCCGGCGGCTTTGGCCGCAGTGGCCGACGCCAACGCCACGGCGCGCGCGTTCGCGTCATCCGGCGGCTGGTTGGGCTGGCCATCGGTGATAATGACCATGTAATCCGGAATGGTCGGCCGGCCATTGGCGGCGATATCGCCGGCGGCAAGGTCGATGCCTTCCTTCAGGTTGGTCGTGCCGGAAGAAACCAGCGCATTGATCGCGGTGTGGACATCCGTTTCGTTACCCGTCAGCACCTGATCAAGCGTTCCGGTATCGGCGAAACTCGACTCCCCGATATGGGTGCCGTCCGCGGACGGCGCGAGGGTCGTCACGAACGCATTGGCCGCGGTCTTGAGCAGCGTGATGTCGCTGCCGATGCTGCCGGAACGGTCGAGGACGAGTTCAAGGTCAATTTTACCCTTGCAGCCGAGTCCCGGGAGCGATACGCCGAACACTTCCACCCACAGGTCGCAGCCGAACAATTTGTGCTCGTTGTCCTTGGGCTGCACGTAGGCGTTCGGGTCAATGTTCGGGTTGCCGGATTCGGTGCGCACGAACTGCGCCCAGTCCTGGGCGCACTCGCCCGCAAAGCACGGAACACGGAGGTCGATCTTCCACTGGTCGTCAACGTCCTGCTGGGACTTGGCCAGATGCCCGGTAACTTCCGTACCGAGCGTCGAGCTCAGGGTCCAGTCGGTTGTGCTGCCGTGAAACGCCGTGATACCCACGCTGTCGTTCTCCGACGCGGTTCCGTCCGGGGTCACCTCATGCTTGGAGAGGTATGGACAGAGTACCGGCAGTTGCACGTAACCCTCGGGGCAGATGAATTCGCCCTCGACGTTTTCGCCCGACGGCTTGAAGTCGCTGTATTCCACCGGATTCGTATCCGCGACAACCTTGCCGCACTTCGGCTTCTGCCGGATGGCATAGTCAATGTCGTCAACGCGCGTCGTGTCGCGGAACGACTGTGAAAGCGCCACCGTCACGAACTTGTCCAGCTTTTCCTGCGGGAACACGGTCCCGTACTGGATCGGCGTGGTATCCACGGTCAGGGCGTTCTCGATCTTCGCCGTCACGTTGATGATGTGCGCCTCGAACGCGGCGAACATTGGCACCGTGGCGACGGCCAACGCGACCGCGGACAGCCCGACGAGAATTTTTCGCATACTCGGTTTGGTTAGGGATTAAACATTTTTCCACCAGTCTCTGCCAACTGTGTGGATGAATAAACTATGCTTTCTTTTTCCTGAACGCGAATACCGCAATGGCAACGATGCCGACCACGACCACGGCGATCACAATCCCGGTGTTCCCGACTAACAGCCCGGGCGTGCCGGTTGCCGTCGCTAATGCGCTTAGATCTTTTGCATTCTTATCTATGCTGAAGGTAAAATCCTGCTGCGCGAGTACCTGCTCTCCTTCCAGCGCGGTCACCTCGGCGATGTATTTGCCTTCGACCAAACCGTTGGTCGGAACCGTGTAGGTCGCTTCGCCCGATTCCAGCGGTTTTACCGCCGGCTGACCGGCCGGGTAACCGAGCGTCACGTCCGACAACGCTTGACTGTCAATTTCCGCCTTGCGGATTTTTACCTGCAGTTTCGGCGTGATCTGGACATTGCCCTGGTTTTGGAACTGCACGCGAATGGACAGTGGCGCGTCCGGTTTGATGTCGTAGGCCTGCGGGATGACGGACACTTCCGCCTTGAACTCTTCTTTATCCGTAACGGAAATGCTCACAGGACGGGTGACCTGCTGCGAGACGACCGCGCCGCTTTCGCCGGTGCTGCTGCCCTGCGGTCCCTGCTCCACCACCAGCTCGCCCTCGTACGTGCCGTTCTTTGCGTCACCCCCAACCGTGATCACGGCAACCACTTCCCGGTTGCTGGTCGCTGTCATTTCGACTTCGGTAACCGCAGTCTTCATGTCTGAAGGCAAATAGTATTTCACCCACTCGGCGATCGCACCCGTCGCTTTCAGTTGCAGTTTCAGCGCCAGTTTTTCTGTATTGTAGATGGTGAGCGTTTCATTTATGACCTGCCCGCGCCGCGCGTTTTTGACCACGATCGGTTCGGTCATCATGCCAATGGCCAACACGAATGTTGGCGCAAACAATGCGAGAGTGCCCGCTACTCCCAAGAATAGTTTTGCCCGCTGTGACAGTCGTTTCATGGAGTATGAATGATTACGGATTTAAGTATCAAATTCGCACGACCCCTTGGTCGGGGTGCCCGGCTTGCGCCGGACACCCCAAACCAAAGTCAGGATTCATTAATCCTCACACACGAGCGCTGACTGCGCCACTGCGCCGAGCACCATGGTGCCGGTGTAGGACTGGCCAGTCTCGTACGCGGTCGGGAACTTGTAGACCTCAATGGAGAAATCCATTTCGTTGGTCTCGGAAAGTTCCACGGTGTTGTTCAAGGTCTTGGTGACGTTCGGGTAGTAGACTGCGAACAACGCATTGCTGCCGACGCGCGCATCGAACTTGACGTTCCAGGCGCCATCGGTCGAGCCCAAGCCCATGTCATCCTGCTTGACGGTCATCTTCAGCCGCGTGTTGCCGATATTGCGGACAGTCGGCATGCCATCGCCCAAGCTGAAGGTAAGGTTGCCGTTCTTGATCTGGTGGGTGTTGAGGAGGACTTTGCCGTAGTTCACGGAAGTAAAGTCCGTCTCAAACGCAGTGATCGGCAGGTATTGCAAGACGTTGGACAGAATCGCGCTGCTGTTGCCGGCGTGGTCCTGCGCGAACACGTCAACGCGGTACGATCCGGCCGGATCCTCGTAGTAGAGGGTGCGGCTGCCGCAGAAGACGGCGGCGGTTTCCTTCATGAGTTCGCCATCCTCGGCGCAAACCTCATCGTAATTGTACAATCCCTCGCCAAACGGACCCCAGACTGGCAGGTTGTTGTTGTTGGTCCGAATGGAGTTGCACAGCAGGTTGTAGCCGTCGGTCTTGGACATCTTGGCGAGCTTGATCTCGTCGCCAACGCGTGTACCACAGCCCGGAGTTCCGAGTTCGGTCTCGGCGTTCACCCGGTGAATGCCAATTCCCTCTGGGTAGTAGACATCCGCGTAAACGGCATTGATATCGGCAAGGCCGTTCTCATCGGTTGCCACCGCACAGTAGGACACCGCAACGGTTCCCTGGTAGCTGACCGGGGGCAGAATCTGCGCACCAGCCTTGGTGCTGTCATCCAGGCCCAGTGTGCCGGACTTCATCTCCCACTTCACTTTGATGACCGGCGGCTCTCCACCTGGCGCGCTGCGGACAAAACCGGTGTTGACCAATCCGGAATTGGTGTTCACGGACACCTCCTGCGCCAACGCCGGCAAAACCGACATGGACAACAGGGAAACAACGGACGCAACGTGAATCAATTTCTTCATAGTGTAATTCTCGTTTCGACCTTAGTGTGTTAATTCGTTTTGCCCTGCCTAATTCTTGGTCCCACACCTTTCTCATGAGGTGGGCGGACCACATCCCTCCGGAAGCTTCCCGTAGTCTCCGACCCCTTTCCTCATGGAAGAGAGGCGGAACCGGGATTGGGCAAGGCAGTTGCGACCCATTCGCCCGCTCTGCGGACCCGACCTTTTCAATGGGTCACTTGAGTTCAACTCGGATCTACCTCTGACGGTAGCTCCCGGGTGTAAGCCAGCGTCACGCCGACCTGCACCCGGCAATCACCGTCCCGCCATCGAAATTCACGCACGCTCCACCTCTCGGCAATTGCCTCTTCAGTATAGAGTTTCTTTCATTAATATTTGATGAAGAAATCTTTACTTTTGCCTCATAATTTTCAAAAGACACGGATTTTTTGCACGAAAAAACCGACCCGGACAATTACCAAAAGGTCGGCCTGATATCGGCTACGGCTACTGCAATGAAATTGCTCCTTGCTGCGGACCCAACCATATGCATGGTGGCGGCGCAAAGATTATCGCCCACGCGTAAACGCTGGACGTTTCCATCGTCGTTATGTGCCCCCGTTCCGGATTTTTGTGTTGGATTTGCGAATGGGACTCCAGCGTAGCACGGTGTCATACGTTGTCAATATAAATTTGTTTTTAATTCATCCCCCGTTTTTCCACAGTTTAGTTCCATGTTGTCCTCAGGCATTCCATCCGGTTTTTTGGCAGCGGTAAAACCTCCAGCGCCCTCCTGCGCCGTCCAGGTGGATAATTTTATTCGTTCCAAAACGTTAACTCTTCGGTTTATTGCTCTCACCTGATGCCTGCCCGGTACCGGCCTTCTTTCCCATCATCATGGCGTACAACATCGCCCCGATGCCAACGGCCGTAATCACCAGCCACCAGTTCAGCTCGCACGCGGGGTACCAGATGATCAACGGCACGGCCACCAGCAGCATCGCGATCACCCACCGGCTCTTGGCCTGCTCCGGGGTCTTCGCGGACTTCTGCTCCTGGCGCGCCAATAGCCCGACCAGCACCGCGTTCACGATCGCCAGCAGCCACAACCACGACGTGCAGCTGCCGAATGCGCCGGTTGTCGTCGCGGTCGTTGAGGCCGTGCTGGAGGTAAAGCCGCCGACCACTACGGGTGAGGCATTTTCGGCGGGTGCGGTTGGCGTCGGCGTCACACTCTCCGTCGGCGTCTCGGCCGGCGTTTCTTGCGCTTCGGCCGGGCCACCAATGGGTTCTGGCGTAACTGACGTGGATGGGGTTCCCGACGGCTCGGACGGCGTGGCCGGGGTTGGAGTCGGGGTTGCCGTCGGCAGCTTCGGGGTCGGGGTCGGCTCTGCCGGAGTCGGCGAAGGTTTTGGCGTGGGTGACGCTTTTGGCGTCGGCGTTGGAGATTCGGTACCCAATACTCTGCCGCCGGTCACGTTGAAGTTCACCGCTGAGCTCGCCACGCCCTCGGCGCCGCGGCCATTGGAAATCATCGCCACCACGTAACTGGTGAGTGTACCCGTCGCCACCGTCGCGTCTGCCTTAACGGAATAGCTGATGACCTCGTTGCCGAGCGCACCGATCGCGCCCAAATCCCAGATACGTTCACGGCTGCCGTCGTCGCTAAAGGTCAGCCCCGGCGGCAGATCCTGGACCATGGTCAGGTCAAACCCGACGGATTGGCCGAGATTGCGGATGGTCACGGTCACGTCGGCCATCTCGCCCGCATTCAACGTTGTGCGGTTGACCGCGGTCTGCAGTGCGATCTGCGGCGACTGTTTGGTCACCGGTTTTGGCGAAGATAGCGGACAGAGGACAACCTGCGCGACGCCGCTGCCGGCGACCAGGTCAACGTCCAACCGCGTCGCTCCCCCCAGCATCGCCAGCTCTACGGAGCGCAGGGTTTTGGAAGCCTCCGCGGTAACCGGCACGCGCGCGGGGATGGTCGAATTCTGGTCATACACGCTCAGGCTCGCGCCGTCGCTGCTTACCCCGATCAGCTGCACCGCTTCCACGGAAACAAGATTATTGAACAGGAAGGTCAGCGTCCCGGCTTGCGTCCTGCCAAGGGTCGCGGCGTTGACGGGTCCGGTATCCGACGGAAGTTCGCGCACCACCGGGATGACCGGCTGCAGATCGGCCGTCTCACCGGCGACACTCACACCCCAGAGCTTGTACTGCGCCGACAGGGGGTTACCCGCGACGATGGTCTTGCCATTCGCGTCGGTGATGAAATCCAACACCAGCAGGCCGTCACAGGCGGTATCACCGCTGGTAGCGGATGCCCCGTCCGTGCCGTTCGCCAGCGCGTTTGAAAGCGGCGCGATAACGCCCAACACCAGGAGCAAAAAACCGGAAATCAATGGTCGCCCGACACGATGCTGCATAGGTTATTGAGAGATTTCTTGAAACGATAATTATCCAAAAAAATAATCCCGCCGCATCAAACGCGACAGGATTGAATACCAAAACACGCCGGGAAAACCCACGGGCCCGCTTGAGCGAAAGTCGGACTTTGCTCACCTGCGTGTGTCCTTACCATAGGGTCACGCCCCTCGCATCGGACCGGCTCGTTTCCCCCGATCAGGAACGAAGCGCCGATCAAATGTTACCCGCTTAACGGTTTCTTTAGCCAAACAAAAAACCACAAATCTTTCCTCCCTCCCCTTTCTCCTCTGCACCCGTGCCCGTGAGCAACGAGGGTTTTAAAGATTTTGGTTTATTCGTTTGTTCGTCCGAACTTCAAGCCGGAATATTTTGTTTCAAATGTCACGGACACTTTAACAGTCAATACCTAAATATGCAATAGAAATTCTCACCAACTTATCCACAACAAAATGCATTTTTGAACACATGTTATCCCTCAAATCTCTCTGACGTAATTTCGGATCAACGGTCACGGATAAAACCTCCGGCCGATGCAATTCTACGACAAACAGTTCCTGCACTCCGTCCGATTTTTTTGTGGCATCACCGTACGGCGGGCAAAAGTGCTTCCGCCGTGTACCGATTCGATGCATTCCATAACAGCCATCCGTCTGAACCCGAGTCATACGCCGCCTGAATTTGCTTGCGGACTTTTACTGAATCGTAGTCGGCACCGAGATCAAAATCTTGTATCCATGGCCTGACTTTTGTCATGCTTCCTGACAAAAATTTCTTTGATTTGTCTAGACTATTGTAGACAATTTCGTATGGATAATCAGCAGGATTTGCAAAACCTTCAAAATTATCCGGGTAATGCGACGGATAAACCATCGGGCATATGTAGTCAAATCTACCCACCGCGTCACTGAATCTTTGTCCAATACCCAAGCCGTCATCCCTCCACAGCGTCATGCCAAACAGATCAACCGATGTTCGAACTGGCAAATACGACATCTTTCGACTTAGGTACACAAAAAAATCTTTCATCGCTTCATTTTTTGTCTTCCCTACTGCCTGGAATGGAAAATCGATCTCACTGATGTTTCCATCCGACGGAAACCGTATATAGTCAAAATTTATCTCATCAAAGCCAATTTTTGATGCAGCTACCGCAATGGAAATATTGTAATCCCACACCTCTTTCTTTGAACTATCTACCCAGGAAAGCCCCTTAAAATCCCTCCAAACCTTACCGGACTTTGTTTTAAGCGCATAACCATCAACTTTTTCAGCAAGATACGGGTCCTGAAATACCGCTACCCTCGCGATCGTATATATCCCCTTCTTCTTTAGGTCAGAAACAATACCTTTAATATCCTTTATTAATGGCTTATATGAGCCAATTTTTATTGCATCTGCATTTTCAGAATGAATAAATATCCTTCCGGTGTAGTCCTTTACATCGATTACCACGGCATTGAGCTCTGTTTTATCCACCAAATCAACCAATCCTTTTAGCAGCCCCCTTTCGCTCGCGCTGTATGCCGTTATATAGATCGCTTTTGTTTGGATATCTTTTGGCTTTGTTGTGAGATTTGGCTCAAATCCTAAATAGCTGAAAATTGATGAATATATCATCAATAACTGAAAAATTATCACAAATATCGGGCCCATATTGACAGCAATTCTGTATGTAAGCCAATACTCTGCAAAGTAAACGTATCTGTAAAATCAATATTAATCAATAATTACATAATGTGATACTATAAAATGCCATTTTTTGCCTAAGCTTAGTTTCACGTGAAACATTCATATTGCGTCGCAAAAATACTAATTGACAGCGTGGTAAGTAGATTTTTATCGTTTTTACACATCTATCCCCTGTGGATAACATTGAATTTTTTTCTGATTCTACTGTTGTAATATTTTCATTTTTCAGGTAATTAGGATGTGCACTTTACATCACCTGGAATAACCAGTAAGGTATTGGGTTGCGTGTCTTCTATATATAGGCATTCACAATCTGACATTCCATACTTTAAATTCTTTACTCAATCATCAGTATCCACTATGCCGTCAAACCAGACGTCGTGCACAAGACAAAAACCAATCGGATTCCAAATAACCCGATTGGTGAAGCGCTCGCGACACCTGGGAAAACCTTTGGCGGTTTTTTTGATCCCGGTCATTGTCGCCAACACCGTACTCAGTTCATTTCTTTATTTGCCGTTCGGCAAAAATTCCCCGACGCAAACAGCGTCGGCCTGCGAGACTCCTCCGGCGCCGACCTGCACGGCATTTTCCCCCGGCTACTATAAAAACAACGAGGGATGCGACAACGGCACTGGGGCAAGCACCTGGGCCGCACAGATCAACGCGCTCTCCGACAGTTTGTCGGACGTGTTTGCGGTATTTGACGGCGCAGCGATGTGCGTACAGTACGCGGATACCTGCAGCGGCGGCACCGACGTAGAAAATGCCCGATGCAACGGCAAAATTCATTTGCTTGCCGACGAAGCCAACGTGGCGTCCGGCCGGATGGGCTCGGGCGTGCTCATCGACGGCGCCAATGACGGTAATGCGGCATTCGGCAGCCTCGGCATCGGCGCAACGACCACCATCCAGCAAGCACTCGCAATTCTTGAACAGGTGATCGCCGACGCCGGCTCAACCAAAGAGCAGCTCGATAACGCGCAGTATGTCGCCGCCCGCATCCACACGTATTTTGAGACCGCGGCGCTGACCGTGTGTCCCCTGCCGACCCCGACACCGACCCCCACACCGACACCGACGCCCACACCGACCCCGACCCCGGTCTGCGGGAATGAAGCGATCGAGGCCGGTGAAGCGTGCGACGACGGCAACCTCATCAACTTTGACGGCTGCAACGTGCACTGCGAAAAAGAAAACTTTACCTGCGAGCATCCGGTCATTTTAGATTTTGAACGCGACGGAAGCAGCACCCCCATTCAGTCCGGCCAATTCCTCAAGGATGCATACGCCGCCATTGGCGTGACCATCACCGCCGTCAACGCCAACACTTCCGGCCCGACCAGCACGATCGCATTCGACTCCATTCACCCGACCGGCGGTGCGCCCAGCCTCGACCACGGTACGCCCAATGAGTTCTACGGGGGCCCTGGTGTCGGTGCCGGCGGCGTGCCGAGCAACAACGTGCCGCTTTACAACCACCTGATCATGCCCAAAAACGTCACGGACGCAAACCATGACGGTTATGTGGATGACCCCACGGAGGATGCGGCGGGCACCGTAGACTTCACGTTCGCCAATCCCGTGACCGTGCAGCAAGTCACCCTGATCGATATTGACCACGGTGAGGGCCTGCATCGCGTTATCGGCTACCGCGACGGCTCTTCGGTCAGCACCAGCACCCCGCCGACGTTCGGCGACAACAACGTCCAATACTTCAACCTCGATGCGACCAATCCAGTGGACCGGCTGCAATTGCACCTGGAAGACTCGTTCGGCATCGACAACCTGGTCTACTGCCAGCTCCCGCCGCCGAAAACCTATTGCGGTGACCATAAGATTCAAACGCCCAACGACGACGGTATCACCGAGCAGTGCGACGACGGCAACCTCATCAACTTTGACGGCTGCAACGCGCACTGCGAAAAAGAAAACTTCACCTGCGAAAAGCCGGTCATTGTGGACTTCGAACGCGACGGCGACGGAAATGAAATTCACTCCGGGCAATTCCTCAAGGACGCCTACGCGGCGCTTGGCATCACCATTACCGCCGTCAACGCCAACACTTCCGGCCCGACCAGCACGATCGCATTCGACTCCCTCCATCCGACCGGCGGTGCGCCCAGCCTCGACCACGGTACGCCAAATGAATTCTTCGGCGGGCCGGGCGTGGGCGCGGGCGGATTCCCGAGCAACAACGTCCCCCTCTACAACCACCTGATCATGCCCAAGAACGTCACGGACGCAAACCATGACGGCTATGTGGATGACCCCACGGAAGACGGCGCCGGGACGGTTTACTTCAAGTTCCAAAACCCCGTCAACGTCCAGCAAATCACCCTCATCGACATTGACCATGGGGCGGGAAGCCACCGTATCATCGGCTACCGTAACGACGCTTCGGTGAGCACCAGCACCCCGCCGACGTTCGGCGACAACAACGTCCAATACTTCAACCTCGATGCGACTAACCAGGTAGATCGCTTGAAACTGCATCT
This sequence comes from Patescibacteria group bacterium, assembly GCA_028712155.1. Lineage (GTDB taxonomy): Bacteria > Patescibacteriota > Patescibacteriia > Buchananbacterales > GWA2-38-13 > VMFR01. Next base: position 35,230 of record JAQTQO010000015.1, read on the forward strand.
CGAGGATTCCTTTGGTATTGATAACCTGGTGTACTGCGCGCCTGGGCCAACTCCGACGCCCACACCTACTCCGACGCCTACCCCAACTCCCACACCAACCCCGACACCGACCCCCACGCCGACACCGACCCCGACCCCGACTCCAACACCAACGCCCACCCCCAC
>JAQTQO010000047.1 GCA_028712155.1 Patescibacteria group bacterium
AAAGTGTGCCAGTGTTTGCAGTAAAGAATGGGAATTCCCGTTTACTGGAAGCTACGGCACTCCGCGCCCGGCAACGGGACGCGCGTGGTAAACTCTACCTGGTGCAATGCCAAGATTGGTCGGCAGCTTGAGCCTGGCAGTAATGTCCGGCCCAGAGAGATGATCGTCGCCCGGTCGCAAGACCGGGAACAGAATTCGGCTTACCGATTACCTGCAGCAATAAAAAATCATCCCGCAAGGGTGATTTTTTAATTGACGAAGTTATGTTTTTACGTTATGCTCTATCGAACGTTCTTTTCGTTTTTTCACCATCGCGTTGAGGAGTAACCGATGGCTGAATCCGCTACGCCGATCGTCGAACGCAAATCTCAGGCAAAACCCAAGCGCGATGCGCTGGGGAAATTCATGATCGGATTTGCGATCGCCTTATTGGTTTTGAGTCTCGCGCTGTTCGCCTTGGCATTTGTCGTGCACGACCGCGACCAGGCGACCATACTGGTCTTTGCCGGTGTCGCCTTTGTTTCAGGCATTGCCCTAATCGCCGGTTCGCACCCGTAACCCCGTCATCGTCCCCTGCGGGACGATTTTTTTTTAAAATTGACAAACGCATAATTTCTCACCTACGATATGCGTACAAGGTGATTTTGGTCGAACATTGACCCGGTCCAGAAGGAGGAACCATGACCCGACGCAACTGCGCTCCGCACGACCGTTGGTACTACGGCCCGATGACCGGCTCTTCGAGAGCTGCGGATTCCGCGGACCCTCCCCGACGAAAAAAGTACGACACGCCCTGCGGCGATACCCTGTTCAGGTGGGGGCTGCTCCTGTTCATCGTGGGATGCGTACTGTCATTCGGTCTGGGCGGCGTCCCGTACGTTCTGCACGGCATCCACCCGGGACACACCGGCGGCACGATGCTGATGATGAACATCAGCGTGTGGTCGATACCCGTCAGCCTCCTGATGATGGCCTACGGACTTCTGCTCTGGAAGAAACTCGGCCTCATGCTTGCCGCCCTCGGCGGTGCCGGCACCATCATCTTCGGGTGCGCGTTCTTTCTCGGCGGCGGTATGCCATACCTGCTTTCCAGTCGCCTACCGACTGGCCAATACCCGTCTTTGGCACTCGCCTCTGTCTACCTCCTGCCCGTCAGTCTTGCCATATTCGTTGGCAGCCCCCTCCTCTTTGTTTTCTGGGACACGAGAGATTAGCGCTAAACAGATCCCCGCTCTCACCTCTCAGACGAATCGCCATTCGGCGATTCTTTTTTTCTATGACTTGACTTCCAGCAATCTTCATGGTAACTTCTCATCCGACCTGTCCGCGTGCTTCATTTGCATCTTCCAGGTATACGAAAGGAGTTCATTAACATGGCGAAACAATTGGTCCGGTATCCCGACACGATGCTCACGCATCCCAGACCGCGATCGGTGAAAACCACCCGACCCGGCATCTGGCGCGGCACGTTACGTGCACTGTGCAGCACCGCCTACATCGAAAAGCTCGTCGTACTCCCCCGCCCCGTGCACGAAGTGCGCGTGCACGAATGCTACCGAGCTGACAGCCGTCCCGGCCTTGTCGAGTTCCATCCGGAAACCGACAGCGCGCCCGGCACGTTCACGGTCCGGCGCGACCTGTTCGTAGCGTGGCTCAAGTCACGCGCCGGGGATATTATCGCAACCGAGGGCGAAGCGGCTGCGGCGATGCTGGCCCTCGTCGGCCAATTTCAGCACGATTAGGAGCTGATTCGCAATTCCTCAACTGCTATGCACATTGTTATCGTCCCGACTGGGACGATTTTTTTATCTTTACGAAAGATACGTTTTGTTTGTCGTGTGCGTTTTCAGCAGCCCTTTTTAGTTCCCTTGACGCTTGACGGTAATACAAATTTTTGATAGGGTTACTCATCTGCTTTTTTCTGTGCAGTAGAAATGGAGGAAGCAATGTCCTTTTGCCATGGTTCGTGCCCATCAGCGGGAAAGGCGGGCGCCAGGAAATTCGGCCTGAGGGTCGGCCAGCGCGTCCGCATCGACGATCCCGATGACATTTACTTCAACGGCTGGCATGGCCACGTGCGCACCTTCGACGACCAGCTGGTGGCTGTCGACCTCGACGAGCCGCCGCAAGGCAAAGAACCTGGCGGACAGTGGTTCAAACCCAGCGACCTAAAACCTGCGCCGAAACGCCGGCGCTAGATGCCTCTCCACCCGTTGCCGTGCCCGGCCAACCACCCCGGGCTCGTTTTTTATTCACCTAATCCGTTTTTTCCTGAACGTAATATACAAGTGGAGGATAAGTAAAATAACAAAGGGAAAAAATACGTAGTCATGAATTTTAAATGCCAAATTTTTTCCTAACAGACCGAAGGTCATCGGTTCTACGATCCTTGCTTGCGTAATGCCAAACCCGGAAATTACGTAGACCACGATACTCGCCAGCAACCCCCAGTGAATTATTCTTGTGAATATTTTCATACCTCATTTCAAAAATGGTTCATTCAGGTCGCCAGTGTCCGAATACCCGCGCTTCTCCCAATACCCCTGGTAATTTTGGTTGTCGGAAAATTCAATTTCCGTCACCCATTTAATCCATTTATAGCCCCACTTACTCTCCGCCACTAGCTGAAACGGAAACCCTCTTTCGGGCGGCAATACGGCGTCGTTCATTTTATACGCCAGCAAAATATCGTTATCGACAAAATACTCGATCGGGAAAGAAGTGGTGTAGCCATCCGCGGCGTGGAAAATCACGACCTTAGCATCCGGACTGGGTCTCGCCTCATTGATAATATCCTTTAATTTAATTCCTTCCCAAAGGATCGTAACCGACCAGCCCTCGACACAATTCAGTGTCACGATTTTTTTAAAGCTTTCGTGTTTACTGATAACGTCATCGTACGAAAATTGCTGCGGGTTCTGGGCGAGGCCGGAAATTTTGAGCCGATAGCTCTGCCGGTCGACAAATTGCGGACCCTTGATTGAATTTTCCCGAAAGTCATTTACCGATGATAAATTTTGACCTTCATATTGGCGAACCTCAACGACGTCCAAGAACCTCCTGCCCAGCGCCTTGTTATATTCCGATTTTATAAAATACCCGACACCAACAGTGAGCGCCACAAAATATACAATAATGATCGTATTGGTTATGGTTTTCGACGTCATATAATTCTCGTTCTATCCCCGATGCCGCACAATCGCCTTGCAGCAAAAACAAATTGACCCGCCGGTATTATACTAGCATGTTATCATTTTGCAAACATTAACCAAAAAATGGCCGGCTACACCGGCCTCATTGACCGCATTTTTCGATCCCTTCAAACCGCCCCGTCGATTGCCTCGTTCACCAGCCGGTCGGCTTCGCGGTTCTGTTCGCGCGGCACATGACGGTAGGTGATTTTCTTGAACCCCTGCGATAAATTCCAAATTTTGACAAACAGTTTTGCCAGGTCCTGATCTTTCACGCGATATTCCCGCCGCAGCTGCCGCACGACCAGTTCAGAATCCAGCACGAAATTAAGTTCCTGCAGGCCCATTTTTTTTGCCTCCTCAAACGCCAAAAGAACGGCACGGTACTCCGCCTGGTTGTTGGTCGCATGGCCTATAAATTGTTTGAAATGATGCGCCTTATCCCCTACCTTAATAACTGCGCCGATTCCTGCGGGGCCGGGATTGCCGCGAGCGCCGCCATCGGTATATATGGTTGCAGATGCTTGGCCGGGCATATCAGTTGATTTTTTTCACATCGACAATCTTTAACTGCAGTTCGCGGTTGCCGTTCCACTGGTTGATGTCCACCTCAAAAATGACATCAATAACATCGCCCGGCGCAATTTTTGGAATCCGATCGACGATAGAAAACCCGATGAGCTTCACCACCGCGGGATGCCCGTGCTGGCCGACCATCAACCGCAAATGCTTGCCGTTGTTGCCGACCGGCTGCACCGACGAGACCGACAGCCCGCGGGAAACGAACCGCGGCCGCGGGTTGCCCTGTCCGTACGGCTCGAGTTTCTGCAGCTCCTCCTGCAGGGCGAATGTTACCTCGGACAAATCAATTTCGCAATCGACGGGAATCATGCCGGTAATTTGCTCGTCGGTAAGCGCCGATGCCGCCAGCTTTTCGAGCTTGCGCCGCAGCGGCTCGATATGCGCCTTGCTTTTCACCGTAAACCCGCAGGCGTAGAAATGCCCGCCAAACCGGCTGACGTGTTCGCGGCATTCCGCGAGCGCGGCGGTGATATTGAATCCGTGCACGGATCGCCCGGAGCCCACCAATTTGCCCTTCTCATTGCGGCTGATGGCAATCGCCGGCCGCTGGAATTCGTCCGTCAGCCGACCCGCCACCAACCCGATCAACCCGATCGGCCAATCCTCGCCGACCGCGCACAGCAGTTTTTGTTTGCCGACGGGCATGACCTGTTTGCGCGCCGCTTGCCGGATCGTGTCGGTCATCTGCTGCCGGCGGCGGTTCTGCTCGTCGAGCTCACCGGCCAATTCCCGCGCCTGCTCGGGATCCTTGGCCACCAGCAATTTGTATGCCGACGAGGCATGGTTCATGCGGCCGGCCGCGTTCAGGCGCGGCCCCAAAGCAAACCCGATCGCCTGCGTATCCACCTTATCAAGCGCAATCCCGGCAACGTCCACCAGCGCGCGCACGCCCAGCCGGCGCGACTTCCGCAGCACGGTCAGCCCGTAGTGCACGAGCGTCCGGTTCTCGCCGATCATTTCGCACAGGTCGGCAATTGTGCCGATGGCAACCAGGTCCAGCAGCCACTTCTCGAATCCAAGTGTGGGGAATTTTATTTTCGGATGGTGGGCACGGGTGTCCTGGGAAAACAGCGCCTGGGCGAGTTTGAACGCGACGCCGGTTCCGGCCAAATCGCGGTACGGGTATGCCATATCGGTGATTTTTGGATCAATCACCGCAAAGGCCGGGGGGATTATTTCGGGCGGATTGTGATGGTCGGTGACCACCACATCTACGCCTGCCCTTTGCAGCTGCTCGATTTCCTTAAGGTTAGAAATGCCGCAATCAACCGTCAGGACCAGTTGATATTTTTCTCCGATAATCTCGTCGGCTGCCGCCGCGTTCAAGCCATACCCTTCCGTTTCGCGGAATGGCAGATAGATCCCCGGCGCTGCACCCAGCGCTTCCAGCGCTGAAACCAAAAGCGCCGCGCCGCACACGCCGTCGGCGTCATAATCGCCGTACACGAGCATGCGCTCGCCGCGCTCGATGGCCTGGCAGATGCGCTCCACGGCTTTCCCCATCGGCTCAAGCAACATCGGATCATGGATATCCTCGCCGTAGTCCGGGTTCAGGAATTCGTCAATTTCAGCCTGCGTCCGCAGGCCGCGGTTGTACAGCAATTGCAAAAGAATCCCGTTGATTTCCGGAAAGGACAGGTGAAAATCCGGCGGTGCCGGGGGTGCCAGCTGCCAGCGGCGATTATGCATAGCGTTATAGTACCATACCGGCTGCCGTTTGGCAGCATCTTCACCGGTATTTTGTGAATTGACAACCGCCGGTATCCAGCCTACCATTTCTTCGGCTCTTCAATTTTTGTTCTCTGACAATCAACCCGCTAATAGCAGGTGGAACCTGCGGAGGAAAACTGTGGAAAATCAAATCCGAAGCATCATCGTCGGAACCGGCAGCGCTATTCCTGAATTAGTCTCCAACGACGCGGTTGCCGCGGATATCAACCTTCGTCAACGCGCCCGTGTCTGCGGCCCCGGTGACGAGCTGCTCCTGTGCGACCCCGAATGGATTCGCGAACGCACGGGCATCGAACAACGACCGGTCGCCGCCTTCGGGCAAGCCCCGTCGTCGCTGGGTGCAATCGCCGCCCGAAAAGCGCTGGAAAACGCGCGCCTGAAACCGGCAGACGTCGGCGAGCTGGTTGTTGCGACGTGCACACCGGACAAGAAAGTCCCGCCGACTGCTACCGTCATCCACGGCCTGCTCGGTCTGCCAACCACGACGCTGGCGTACGATCTCAACGCCGCATGTTCGGGATTTCTCTTCGCGCTCCACAAGGGCGATCAAACGGTCCGCGACGTCGGCTGCAACGTCCTGGTCGTCGGTGCAGAAAACATGACGTCGATTGCCAACCCGGCAGACCGCAGCACGCGGCCGTTATTCGGCGACGGAGCCGGTGCCGTGGTGCTGGCGCCAAGCACGAAGGTTCATCTGCCGGTGTGCCTGGATCAACCGTACGGTCTGCGCGACTGCTTCGTCGGATGCGACGGCAAGCTCTGCCAACTCATCGAAGTACCCGCCGGCGGCTCGGCGCTACCGGCGACCTCCCTCGATCTGGACTCCGACCTGCAGTACCTGCACATGGACGGCAAGAAAGTGTTTGAGTTCGCAGTTACCAAGTTCGTTTGGATGGTCACCGAGATGTGCCGCCGCAACGGTTTGCGGCTCGACGACATCGGCCTGATCATTCCGCACCAGGCAAACTGGCGCATCATCGAACTGGCGGCCAAAAAACTCGGCATTGCCAGGGAACTCATACGCGAGCGCTTCGTCGTCACCGTCGAACGGCACGGCAATATGTCGGGAGCTTCCATTCCCGTCGCGCTCGACGACGCGGTGTCGGCCGGAAGGCTTTATGCCGGCATGCTGGTGCTGCTGGTCGCATTCGGCGCGGGGCTGACGTGGGCGGCACATTTGATCCGCTGGGCCTACCCGTAGGCCTTTTCTTGCGGCTGCACCTATGCTAGGCTGCAATCGTATGAAGAAAAAAACCCAACGCGTTATTTTCATCATCCTGAACTTCATTGTCGTCATCGGCATGATCTTTTTCATGGTTGCCCCGATGTTCCGATAATACCAGTACATCAAATCTCAAATTCAAGGAGGTGCACCTTGGTATCCGAAGGCAACGCCGGCCAGTGCCGCGACCCTACTATCGCCGGCAGCGGCACACCACCCTCACTCCGCGAGAAGCTTTATGATCTCCGCGAGAAAGCGGCCAAATTCGCATTGGTCAAAAAAAAGCTTCTCGAAGCATTCGAAGGCAGCAAGCGTTCATGGAAAGAACGCAAAATAGCCTTGGCCCATCTGCCAAGGGAACTGGTGGCGCTCATCGGATTTACGCCAGAAGAGCTGGAGCGGATGGCGGTCGACCCCGAACGAAAGCCAAGCGTTTTGCAACGTACCACCGAGCTCACCGTCGCTCTTGTACACTGGCCCGCAGGTGCGGCAAAAGCTTTTGCGCGATGGAAGCGCAAACATCACCGCCAAGCCAGCGCCCGATTGAAGCGTAAAATTGGCGACAAACCGCCGTCGCCGTAAGATATCTTTCCGGAGCCCGCCGCTACGACGGGCTCTTTTTTTATCCCAAAACTCTGCGCCATTCCGCAGTGTCAATGAAAATCACATGCGGCTTTCCTTGCCCGCTGCATATGGTATACTGCCAGTGTTAACTTATCGTAATACAACCCCTATGCAGGCGGGAAAAAATATCCTCCTTGTTGAGGATGATGCATTTTTAGGCCGATTACTGAAAGAAAAATTTGAACAACAAAAATTTTCCGTTACGTTGGCGGTTACGGGAAAAGAAGCGCTTGAACGGGTGCAGCAAAAACCGACCCCTAAACTCGTCCTGCTCGATTTGATTCTGCCGGAAGTTGACGGTTTTGAAGTGCTGCGGCAAATTCGAACTCATACCGACCAGGAAATCGCAAAAATGCCGGTCGTCGTCATTTCCAACCTTGGTTCACAGAGTGACGTTGACCGCGCCCGCGATCTCGGCGCGACCGATTACCTCGTCAAAGCCCACCTCACGCCGGCCGAAATCGTCGAACAAGTGTGCCGGTATTGAATATTATCACCGCAACTCATGGCTACCGGGACTCCGTTCGCACTCATGATTCTCGACGGGTGGGGCCTGGCCGAACC
>JAQTQO010000016.1 GCA_028712155.1 Patescibacteria group bacterium
GCGATGTGGGCGTACTTTTTCTTCAGCAGGGCGGCGACTTCATCGGAGTAACTTGATGCCACCACCAGCACCGCGGCCACCGGGTCGGCGGTGAGTGTTTCCGGCGCCACGATCGGCACGTGCGTGACCGGGGTGAATTTCCCCTGCTTGAACGTGGCGCTGTCGACCACGTATTTGATCTTCTCCCCCAGGTCCAGCAGCACCAGGGTCGCGAAAGCTTGGTGGCCGGCACCCCAGACGGCCACCGGCTGGCCGCCGAACTGCGCCACGTAACGTCCGACTACCTCCTTGAGGCGTTCCTGCTGGCGGGCGAAATCGTCCAAATTGACCCCCGGCCGCTTTTTGACCACCGCCGAAATGATGTGGTCGTGCCAGATGGCGTCCGCGCGCAGCACCGAAAAACCGTTGAGTTCCAGCGTACGGACCAGCGTTTCCCGGGTAAAGTACGACAGATGTTCCGTGGAAAAATCCGTGAAACACTGCGTATCAAGTATCATATTAAAATTCGGCACTTCAATCAACCCAACCCCATTTCCAGCGAGATTACCGTGGATACCCCGCAGGGTGGTATTGGGTTCGGGGAGATGCTCGAGAAAATTCATCATGAAAAAAGCATCGTACGGCGCGCCCGGGAGCCGGTACGATGCCGCGTCGACAAAGCCCTGCACCACCGACAAACCGCGGGCGGTGCACTGCGCGACGGCCGTATCGGCCGCCTCGACGCCGCAGCTCCCCCGGCAAAATTCCCGCATCACGGAAAGATATTCGCCGTTCCCGCATCCGATCTCAATAATTTTCTTCTCCTGCAAACCGTGGTCTTTCACGAACGTTTGAAATTGCTGCTGACGGAATCTTTTCATCTCGGGGGAGAACCCCGAGGAACGGATGACCTGCCGGTAGTACGGGACCGGCGCGCCCGTAAGCTGCACCAGGCCGCAATAGGCGCACTGGTGCACGATCAGATCCGTCCCGGTTTCCTGCGCGAGCGCGGCGCGGTCGGGCAAGTGCTGCGCGATCCGCGGCATGTTGTGGTAGGCCACCAGAGGTGCGACGGGAAGCGCGCCCTGGCAGACTCGGCATCGTGCAGGCATACGTAAAAACATTAGGCGGTCGTGGCGTAGAGAATCGTCTCGTACGTGAACCCGGTGTAATTCCGCAAATACAACCGGTACCCCAGCCCCAAACGATCCAGGTATAATGGTATCTCCCACAGGTGGTTGGGGTAATGGTACACGCTGATGGCGAGGTCGGGTGTATTCTCCCGGATGAGTCGTTCGGTTCCTGCAAGCGCTTCCGGTTCGGCGCCCTCGATATCCATACTGATGAACGTCGGCGCAAACCCGGGCAGCACGTCGTCGAGCGCCACGCACTGGATCATCGCATCCCCCTTTACCGATAGCGCGCTCGAGAGCAGCTGGTCGCGGGAAAATGCCAGCTGAATTTCCTCATTGAACACGCCGCACGGAAAAGCAACGACCTGCTGCGCGATCTCCCCGTGGTGCTCCTGCAGGTAGCGCGTCAGGGAATGGAAATTCTTGGCGTCGGGTTCAAAGCAGGCGAGCGCTTCAATCTTCCCCTGCCGTGCCTGCAGCTGCCGGACGGTATCGCCGTCGTACGCGCCGCAATGGATGAACCGCGCATACCCGCGGCGGAGGGGGATGTCGGAGGGGAAGTACTGCTCGCGTGCCGGATGCGCAGGCACCGGCCCGGGTTGGCGTGTGAGGTACGTTCTCATCACGGCCAAAAACACTTCCCGGCTTTCCGCATCGGATAACCGCGCCATGGCCGCGGCAATGTCTTTTTCCCGGCGGGCGTAAAAATCCGGCCCTTCCTTTTCCAGCTCCGGCGGCAGATGATGCACGTTGAATTCATAGAGATCGCTGGAGGCGATCACGCGGGCAAACCCCGCCGCCCCCAACCGCTGTGCGACCGCCTGCCGGGTCTCGCGGTCCCCGATGGTAATCACCACGACGCCGTTTTTTTTGTCGTCGGCCGTCGGCGCAAAATCGGAAAGCGACTGCGCGGGGATGCCCTGGAAGGTGTCACCCGGCTTGAACTTGTTGTCCAGCACGAGGGAAGGCCGCAACCCGCAGCGATCCAGCACCGTATTCTGCAGCGCGAGGTACCCGTTGCCGGCGCCGTACACGATGATTTTTTTGCCGCCCAAAATCTCCCGCGCTGCCGAGCGGTCAGTCGCGCCAGTTGAAAAAAGCTGCGCCAATGTCATACGAGTCCTGTCCATGGAAAAATTACGGCCCGTGAGATCACCCGCCCGCACCCGTCCGCCGGCGACACCCGCGCCGGCCTCTACTGAACGCTGATCGCTTGCGCCGGGCACGCCGCAACCGCTTCCTGAACGCACGGGGCGTCCGACGTGGGGTTCTTCACCCGCGCCTTGTCAGTCGCCAGTTCGAAAACGTCCGGGCACAACGCGGCGCACGTCCCGCAGCCGAGACACTTCTCCGGGTTGATTTGAATCGGCATAGTTGATCCCACGAACACCGGCAACAGCGGTCAGCCCGCCGCCCGTCAGCGTTCAAAATTACCAGGAATACCCAAAAATACGGCGTGTTTTGAGTGTACCAACCACATCGGCGGCGTGTCAAAAACCTTCCGGCGTGGGCCCGGAGGCGAGCCCCGCTGCGCCGTCGGGCGGCGGTGCGCTCCGGAAATACTCCCGGGCCTGGGCGAGGTCCTGCTGGAGGCGCGCGGTGAGCGCGGCGGCATCGGCAAACCGGATGGTCCCGCGCAAACGTACCACCAGCTGCACCGCGAGCGTGGTGCCGTGCTCAACGCCAGCCCCATCGAGGAAATGTACTTCGAGCGTCGGCTTCGTCTGGCCAAACGTTACCGCCGGCCCGAGATGCGCCACGCCGGGCCGCCCGGCACCGGACGGCGGGAACACCCAGCAGCAATACACGCCACCGGCCACCGCGGAAGTAACGACCGTGTCGAGATTCACGGTGGGCACGCCAAGCGTCGCGCCCACGCCCCGCCCGGAGACCGCGCGACCGCGGAGTATTACTGGAAGTTGCATAGCACCCAGTGCCAGTGGCGTAAACGTTCACACCGTGAGCGCACAACAGCCCGGGGAGGCCGGGCTGTTGATGTCGGGGTATTCAAAAGTCATCCCTCTGCCGCAGGCAAAACGCCCTACTGCTTGATCGGCATCACCAAATACAGGTAATCCGTCCGGCCGCGCGGCCGGACCACGCAGGGGCCGGAGTTGTCGTTGAGGCTGAATTCCACTTCCTCGGTCTCGATATTGCCCAGCCCGTCGAGCAGGTACCGGTAGTTCAGCACGATCCGCTGTTCCTGGCCGGTCACCTCGGCGGCGACCCGCGAAGTATTCTCGCCCAGCTGGGCGTTGGCGGCGGAGAGCACCAGGTCGTGGCGCTCGGGCGAAAACGCCAGCGTCACGTCGTAAATCCCGCTGCGGGAGAACAGGCTGGCGGTCTTGGTCGCTTTCAGGAGCTCGCCGGTGGCCACGCGGGCGGTCGTCGCGTAACGCGCCGGGATGATCTGCTGGTAATCGGGATACTGCCCTTCGATGACGCGCGAGATAATTTCTGCCGCCCCGATCGCGAACAGGACCTGGTTCTCCGCCACGTAGAGCTCCACGTGGTCCACGTTCGAGAGCGCCGCCGGGTCTTTGAAGCTCGTGAGCACGCGCAGGAGTTCCTGGAGCGCCCGCGCCGGTACGATGACTTTTTGCGGCTGCGGCAGCGCGGTGAGCAGCCGGATTTTCCGTTCCGCCAGCCGGTAACTGTCGGTCGCCGTGAGCGTGAGCACGTTACCGTCGAACTGCAGGAACACGCCGTTGATCTCCGGCCGGGTTTCGCTCTGTGAGACGGCGAAGATCACCTGGGACACGGCCGCGCGCAAGTCATTGATCGCGCACGTCGCTTTGTGCTTGCGTTCGATCTGCGGAATGAGCGGGAAATCCGCCGCCGGGATCCCTTTCATTTTCGTTTCGGAACTGCTGCCCTTCACCACCAACGCGCCGCCGCCTTCGCTTTCCCCGGACACCAGGGCGAGCTCCACCCCTTCGCGCGGCAGCAGGCTCACGTAATCGGCGAGTAGTTTCGACTGCACCGTGAACGACCCCGGCCGCTCGATTTTCCCGCGGACCAGACAGCTCACGCCGATCTCAAGATTCGTCGCGGATAATTTTACCCCGCCGTCGCCCGCTTCAAGCAAAACATTGTTGAGCACCGGCAAGTTGGTGTTCCGCGCCGCGACATGCGCGACCGTGAGCAACCCTTGGCTGAGATTTTCTTGGGTAACAGTGAACTTCATACGCGGAGCACAACAAATGGTAAAGAGATATTAATAATATATTAAGTGAGTAGTGGTAGTAGGGGTGTGGGGAAGAGGGATAAATGAAGAAAAGATGAAGAAATTGAATGTGGGAGCGGTAATTTTTCGGCGCGGGCTGGGGATGAGAGGATGGGTAACTTTTCCCGTCGGGGTGGAAGGAGTGTGGATGGCGGTGGGTATTTTTCCGCCGCCGTTTTTTTGGCGATTTTTCTCCCGAAGTTATCGATGGTTTTTCCCCGTTGCCGGCGGCGCTTACCTCCATCTCTTCCCCAGGTTATCCAATAGTTGTCCGGTGCCTTACGCGCTCCCCGCCATATTGAATAACCGCTGCCGGATGAGGTTGAGGTCCTGCTGGAGTTTGTCGTCCACCTGGAGTTCGCGGGTGATCTTGAGGTACGCGTGCATCGCGGTGGTGTGGTCGCGGTTGCCGATTTCCGCGCCGATCGCCGGGTATGAGCACTTGGTTTCCTCGCGCATGAGGTACATAATAATTTGGCGTGGGAGCGCAAGGTTTTTCTTGCGACAGGCACCCATGATGTCCTCGGTGCGCAGGTCGTAGTAGCTGGTGACCGTCGAGATAATCTGCCGGGGGGTGAGTGACTGGCGCGGCCCGTCGGCGGTGACCGAGCCGAGGAACTTTCGGACGCGCTCGAGCGTCATCGGGCTCGGGTCGAGCTGGTGGTAGGCGACGATCCGGTTGAGCGCACCTTCGAGTTCGCGGATGTTATTGGAGATATTGGCGGCGATGTAGTGGATGATGTCGGCTTCCAGCGCCATCGATCGCTCGCGGCATTTGGTTTCTAGAATCGCGCGGCGGGTTTCGAGGTCGGGCGCGCCGATATCGGCGATCATCCCCCACTCGAACCGCGATACCAGGCGGTGCTCGAGCGCCGCGATGGCCTTGGGCGGCCGGTCGGAACTGATGACGATTTGCTTGTTGTTCTGGTGCAGGGCGTTGAAGGTATGGAAAAATTCTTCCTGCGTGCCTTCCTTGCCGGCGAGGAATTGGATGTCGTCCACCAGCAGGACGTCGACGGAACGGTAGACGGACTTGAAGCGGGAGGTAAGGTTGCCCGAAATGGCGCGGATGAAGTCGTTGACGAATTTTTCACTGGAAACGTAGAGCACCTTGCATTCGCCGCGGCGTGCCAGGTGGTTGCCGACCGCCTGCAGCAGGTGGGTCTTGCCCAGGCCGACGCCGCCGTAGACAAACAGCGGGTTGTAGACCCGGCCGGGTTTGTTGGAAACCGCCAGACATGCGGCGTGGGCCAGTTCGTTGGCCTTTCCGATAACGAAATTATCAAACGTGTAGCGCCCGTTCAGGCCGAGCTCGCTGACAGCCGCCGGTGCGCGTTCTTCGGTCGGCGGAGCCGCGGGTGCGGGAGTTTCCGCCACGCTCGTGACCATCACGACGGGGCGCGGGCCGGTTTCCACCTTGTAGAGGACTTCGCGGATGCGGTTTTCGGAGACTTTTTGCAGCGCGCGCAAGATAAAGGCGTGGTATTTTTTTTCAAACCACGCCTTCGTGAAGGTATTGGGAACCCCAACGATCACCCGCTCGCCGTCTGCGGTCGTGATGAAAGTATTTTTAAACCAAGTCATGAAATTCGCCCGGCTCAAGGTCAGTTCCAACTCGCCGAGCGTTGCTTGCCAGAGTTGCTGATTGTCCATCATACCGTTTTCCCCCTCCGTTGCCGACGGCGTATTAGCGTTTGGTTTTTAGCTCCCCCATAGTATACCACGGTCGGGGGTGTGTCAAAGGGTTCACGGCAAGTTCATTTTTGTGCACAAATTGTGCATAGCATGTTCATAAATATTTTTTTGCATTTTATGGTCTGGCAGCGTCATTGACGCGCCCAAAAGTTCCTGATAGGATGGGTGTACTTGTTTTCCTGACGGCCCAACGTTAAACCGCGGGAGCGATAATGCGTTAATCCAATCCATATGCCGAAACGAACCTACCACCCGAAACGCCGTCGCCGGCAAAGAGTCCATGGTTTCCGCCGGCGGATGCGCAGCAAGGACGGCCGCAACGTTATTCGGCGTCGGCGCGTGCGCGGGCGGCACCGCCTGACGGTGTAGCCCAGCGTTGGCAGATTTTTTCCGTCCGCCAGGAGGCGACGTGAGCGGCCGGGCGGGGAAATCAGGGCGGTTTTTTATTACCGTGGCGCAGTCGCGCGGTTTGGCCAAGCCTTGGCGTATGCTTTCCAAGATGCACCGGATCAGCCGGCCGGGTGAACTTTCGGCGGTGCACCGGAAAGGCGGCCGGAGCGGGGGGCAGGCCATCGCCGTGAGCGTATTGCGGACCCGGCGGCCGGTCAGCCGATTTGCCTTTGTTGTTTCCAACCGGGTTTCCAAACGGGCGACGCAGCGCAACCGCTTGCGGCGTCAGCTGCGGGGGGCGGTCCACGACTGGCTGCCGCAGATCGCCCCGGGGTGCGACATCGTCGTGACGGTGCGCGCGGGGCATCCCGTTATTCCGACGGCCCAACTCCGGGCGGCGCTCGCGCAGGCGTTGCGCCGTTGCCGGTTACTCCCATGACCACTCCCCCATCCATGGCGGCGCGGGTCGCTGCCCGCAGTATCGGCTTCTACCAGCGTGTGCTGTCTCCGGATCACGGAATGCTGCGCCGGCGGCATCCCTACGGGTTCTGCCGTTTTTATCCCACGTGCTCCGAGTACTCCCGTCAGGCGTTTCTGCGGGCGGGATTCTGGCGGGGCTTGTCCTGGTCCCTCGCGCGGCTGGGCCGCTGCCATCCGTGGAGCGCGGGCGGTGTCGATGAAGTACCGCGGTAATTTCCAGTATCCATGCGCCAACTTTTCTACCTCATTCTCTACCAACCCATTTTCAACCTGCTGGTGCTGATCTACCAGTATACGCCGGGGCATGATTTGGGCGTCAGCATCATCCTCCTCACCGTGCTGTTCAAGCTCGTGCTCTATCCGCTGACGGCGAAATCCCTGAAAATCCAGCGCCAGATGCAGCTGATCCAGCCGCAGATCAACGCGCTGCAGCAAAAGTACAAAGGGCAGAAAGAGCTGCTCTCCAAGGAGCTCATGGAACTCTACAAGCGCGAGAAGGTCAACCCGTTCTCTTCATGCCTGCCGCTGCTCATCCAGCTCCCCTTCCTCATCGCGGTCTACCAGGTATTCATCACCGGCCTGAAGCCGGGGGAGCTGACCGGGCTGTACGCGTTCGTGCAAAATCCCGGTCCGCTCAATGCCATCGCGTTTGGTTTTCTCGACCTGGCGCAACCCAAAAATTGGATCCTGGCGGGGCTGGCCGGCCTGGCGCAGTTCTGGCAGGCGAAGATGACGGTGACCAAAAAACCCGTGGTGCACGGGGGCGGAGCCAAAGACGAAGACATGGCCGCTGCGATGAGCAAGCAGATGCTGTACCTGATGCCGGCGATGACGGTATTCATCAGTTACTCGCTGCCGACGGGGCTGGCGCTTTACTGGCTGGCGATGACGCTCTTGACCGTGGGGCAGCAGTATCTGATGCTGAGAAAAACCGCGCCGGCTGTTCCCCCGGCCGTTGCGGTGAGATAGCCTTTACGCGATTTCCCCAAAACATAAACACCACCGGCGCGGTGGTGTTTTTTAGTTCGGGGAATTTTTACGTGAGGTCGCTGGATTAAAAATTTCTCTGCTTACCGACGATCAGGCGGAGCTTGGACGGCAGCACGGAAACGGTCACCGGGGTTTTGAGCACGCGTTCGCCGTCGGTGTGCACCGTGACGGACTGGCTCGAGGTAATTTTTACCCGCTGGCAGGGCAGGATGCTGGGCGCCGCTGCGGTGCGGCGGAACATGCCGAGCGCGGCGCGCGGGGATTCGATCACGACTTCCAATAACCCGTCACTGGGGCTGCTCCGCGCCTGGAGGGTTTCATTCGCGCGGCTCGAGATGAGGTTGTTGACGCTGACGGTGTAACTGCCGCCGTTGGGTTTGATCTGGTACTGGCCGTCGATCTCGAGCGCGACCTGGCTGTCGGGGATGGTGAGGCTGGAGAGAAAATGCGTGTTGTTGGCCAGGCCAACGTCGAGCCGCACGACCCGGCGCGCCGCGATGATATCGCAGGCCGCTTCCGCCAGCGGCAGGCCGAGCACATCGGCGATTTTCCCCTCGCCGCCGAGCGGAATGTGGCCGAGGGCGACTTGGTCGAAGCGGATGACCTCGCCGATGACGCTGACGAGCGTGCGGTCGCTGCCGACGGTGACGATCGTCCGCACGCCGTTGGAAACTTCGTCGCGGATGAGTTCGCTGAGATTCTTGAGCGGCGACAACCGGCTGATTTTCCCGCTGATACCCAGGTCGGTTAAACGCGTCTCCACCTTCACCAGCTGGTGCGGGCGGTTGGACAGCGCGGCGTCGTAGAGGTAGAGGTACATAACCGAAAATACCAAAAAAATCCAAGAGCCAAACCACCCGTTACATCGGTATCACCAAAAACGCAAACCGTTTGGTATTTTTAGGATTTGGAATTTGACGTTTCCAAATCGGGCAGGCAGCCATTACCGTTTACCGCCCGCCGACAGGGGGAAAATCGCCTCGCGTTCCCGGGCGGGCTTGGTTTCCGGCCGCTCCGTTTTGGCGGGCCGGGGCTCCTCGCCGACCTGGCACTTGCCGTGCAGCGTCGCGCCCGCCGCCACGGTCAGCACCTTAGTTTTGATATCCCCCAGGATTTTTCCCGTGCTGGTGATCTCGAGATTTTCCCGGACGGTGATGTTGCCGATGATCTCGCCGGCCACCAGGGCTGATCCGGCGTTGACGTTGGCGGCGATCTTGGCCTGCTCGCCGATGCGCAGGTGCCGTTCCGTGCGCACGCTGCCGTTCACCGCGCCTTCCACGGTGACGTCGCCGGACGCCGTGAAGTCACCTTCGACTTTGACCGACGGGCCGATAATCGTTTCAACTTCGTTGCTGGGCATATCCTCTTCTCGTTTAAACATATGATGAAGTGATAATTATTTTTTTATATACCGGTGTACGAAGAATGTACCACGGAGTGCACGCGCCAGCAAGAGCTCATGTGCGGTCTCCGGTTCTCCTACCTCCCGTTCCCCGCTGCGTACTTTAACGATTGGGGGTTGACTTTTCCCCTCCCCTGCCGTATCATGCGGTTTATTGTAACCTTTTTAGCTTGAGCAAGTTGTATGCCTACTCGTCCCTCAGGATTCCGTGATTTACGCGCCAGCCGACGCCGCGCCGTGCGCAACCTCCTCGCGCGTGAACGTTTGGCGTACTTGGTGCGCCGCAGCCGGCAGGCGCTCGCGAAAAAAGATGCCGCGGCGGCCAAGACGGCGGTGATGGCCGTGGTCTCGGCGCTCGACCGGTCGGTGCGATCGGGTTTGGTCAAAGCCGGATATGCCGCGCGCCACAAATCACGCCTGATGCTCCGGTTGAACAAGATGGGAAAGAAATAATTCCCGGCACGTCGAAATCATTCACCCCCGGTTCAAACCGGGGGTGATTTGTGATCCGGCAGTTTCCGCCGCTACGGGCGCCGCGGCGGCTGGGCCACAAACAGGGTCAAGAGCGTCGCGGGGTCGCCCCGGCTGGTTTTCATTTTTTTATCCAGGGCGAGCAGCTGGCGGTAGCGCGTCGTCAATTCCGCCAGCGTGAAGTTGCTCATCTGCCCGAGCGTTTTTTTTGCCACGAACGGGTGCAGCCCCAGCGCTTCCGCCAGCGACCAGGAGTTACCCGCGCCGTTTCGGTCCGCCATCCACGCCTTGGCGGCCAGCAGGTTGCGGAAGTGCCAGGTGATGCGCGAGGAAATTTCCAGCGGGGCGACGCCGGCGCGTTGCTGCTCGTGCAGCAGCCGCAGGGCGTCGGCGGTGCGGCGCTGGCCGATCGCGTCGGTCAGCGCGAAGATGTTGGCTTCGGCTTCATCGGCGACCAGCAGCTGGACGTCCTGGGCGGTGGCGGACCGGCCGTGGCAGTACGCGGCAAGTTTTTGCAGTTCGCCGTCCGCCCGCCACAGGTCGTTACCGGCTTGCTCGGCGAGTTGTTGCAGGGCGGCCGGTTCAAACTTCAGTCCGTGGCGCTTGGCCTGATCGCGGTACCAGGTTACGAGCGCCCCTGCTTCCAGCCGGTTGAACGTTTCGGCGTAGGGGCTTTTCTCCAGAAACGTCCTCAGTGGTCCGGCTTTGCGGTTGCCGCCGGGCAGCTCGCCTTCCCAAAATACGGCGACGGCGCTTTCCGCTGCCGGCCGCTCCAGCAACGCGAGTGCCTGCTGTTCAAGCGCGGCCGCCGGTTTTGCGGCGAAAAAATCTTCGACCACCACCAGGCGTTTGGGCGCCAAGAACGGCGCGGAGATCAGCGCCCGCTCCAGCTCCTCGATCTTCAAACCGCGGCCGGAAATGGTGCTCGAGTTGTAGCCGGTTTTGTCCACCTCGCGCCGAAACCGGTCGCGGATTGATTTCAGTTTCTGCCGGCTGCGGAAGGTGTCAGGCCCCGAAAGAAAAATGACCATAGGGAAATAGCCAACCACACTATAGCGGGAATGGATTATTGTAGCAATTTATTCGGCAGGAATCTTGACAAAAATATTGTAGTATGTTATTTTACTTTTTCAACATTTTTACCAGCCCTTTTTTGGAGAAAGCCATGGCGAGCATCACGAAGACGTGTGTTTGGATTATCATCGCCCAGATTTTTTTCGGCGCTCTCGGGAGCTTCATCGGGCACGGGAGCCACATCCCGTTGTGTCTGGCGCTCCTCGGATCGCTCCTGACCGTCGGGCTCATGTTCCCCCACATTGCGAGGGAGGAAGCGGTCCGTACGCAGGCGATGCGCAAGCAGTCGCAAGCCGATGTCCATGTGGACACTCGCGCCTAGTCGGGGGCCAAACCGACACCACAACACCCGCTGGGAACACTGAGTTCTCAGTGGGTGATTTTTTGTGCACTTTTTTAACGCGGTTGGTTTGTTTGACATCAGGGCAAACCCATGGTACAGAATGTTTTCGTTCCGGTTGGGTGGTTCCTTGGTTTGGTCTTCGAAAAAGAAAGCGAGGTGTTCCATGGGAAGCGGGGCAAAAATCGCGCTGGTCGCGCTGCTCGTCCTGATGGTCGTCGCCGTCGCCAGGTTCGTGCAGAACCAGGGAGACGACGAGAAAGGAGCGCCGATGCGCTCCAAGCCGGTGAAGGCGAGCCTGATGATCGCCGACCGGCCGTCCAGTCCGGCCGCCATGGCCGAAGCTCCGGCGTCCGCGGACCCGCGGCCGATCATCCGGTGCTATACGCCGGAAGAGCTGGCGCAGGAGGGCACGGCCGACCTGCTCGTGTGCGAAGGCCTCGAGATCACCGGCTTGACCGGCATCGTGCGTGACGGTAACACCGTCGAAGTCCTCGTGTCGCTCAGGAAAGTAGGTACGGGCCGTCGCCCGTAGCAAAACGTCTGAGGAGGCAGACATGGCAAAACCTCGACGCAGAGCGGAGGGCAAGTATCCTCCTGGGTCGCTCGTGGTGACGCAAATGTTGTCCGAAGGCGCCAACGTTCTGAAGGTGATCGATAACCCGCAGCAGATCGCGGCGTTTTGGGATCTCCTGCACCAGTTGGAGAAACAGCCGCCGCCCGCAGACCAGTCGCCACGTCCGCGGAAGTCCCGATCGCGCCGCGATCCTTTCTTTCGTACCGGGCCGTGCGGCTAAACCGCCAGCCCTTTTACCAGAGTATCAACACCGTCGTACCGCCGCGGAATTCTCCCGGCGGTTTTTTTAATTGTCTTCCCCAAATTTCGCCGCGAAATTTGGGGAAGACAATTAACCCCGCACCAAGCTTATATCAGAATCGGTAAGTATTGAAAAATGAGCCGAAGGCGGTAGACTGCGCCCGGGCAACATTGCTATCGCGCCTATGAGCTCGCGAGCTTTGGTGCGGGGGGGGTCAAATCCCTGTTGGTGCCCTGCTTACTCTACCGGCTTGAGCGTACCCCAACTTTTCCCCACTCCGACGTGGACCAGGATCGGCACGCGGAGTTTGAAAACATTTTCCATGGTGTCTTTGATGAACGCGGCGGTTTTTGGCACGTCGTCTTCCGGTACTTCAAAGACCAGTTCATCGTGCACCTGCATAATCATTTTGGCTTTCGGGCTGACCGTGGGGAGTTTCTCCTGCAGAGCAATCATTGCAAGTTTAATCATGTCGGCCGCGGTCCCCTGGATGGGGTGGTTGATGGCCGCGCGTTCGGCCGCTGAGCGGATCTGCGGTGCAGAGCTGGCGATCTCGGGCAAATAGCGCCGGCGGCCGAAAATGGTTTCGACGTAGCCGAGTTCGAGTGCCAAACGTTTGGTTACTTCCAAGTACTCGGCGATCTTTGGGTGGAGTTGAAAGTATTTATCAATGAAGGCTTTGGCTTTGTCGCGGGAAATCCCCTGCCGCTGGGACAGTCCCATGGCGCCCATGCGGTAGATGATGCCGAAGTTGACCTCTTTGGCCGTCCGGCGCAAAGCTTTGGTAACTTTTTCCAACGGGACGTCGTGAATTTCGGATGCGGTTGCCGCGTGCACGTCTTCGCCGTTTTGGAAGATTTTAATCATGGTCGGATCTTCGGCGAGCGATGCGATGATGCGCAGTTCGATCTGGTTGTAGTCGGCCGACAGCAGCCGGTAGCCGCGTTCGGCAATGAACGCCTTGCGGATCTGTGCGCCCAGCGGCGTTCGAATGGGAATATTTTGGAGGTTGGGATCAGACGAGGACAACCGGCCGGTGGCCGCGACCGTTTGGTTGTAGCTGGTGTGCAGGCGGTGGTCGGCTGCGCTGACCAGTTGGGGCAACGCCTCTAAATATGTTGACTGGAGTTTTGATAACTCGCGGTATTCTAAAATCATCGGAATGATTTTGTGCGCGCCGGTCAGTTTTTCCAATTCCCCGGCCGCCGTTGAGATGCCGGTCTTGGTGCGGCCCAGTCCCATCGCTGAGATATTCAGTTTTCCAAACAAAACTTCTTTAAGCTGGAGGGGCGAGGCGATGTTGAACGGTACGCCGGCGAGTTTGTGGATTTTTGTTTCCAGCGCTGCGAGTTTTTTCCCCACGTCCTTCGACATTTTATTCAGAAACGTGCTGTCGATTTTTACGCCATTGCGCTCCATCGTGGCGAGCACCGGAATCAGCGGCAGTTCGATTTTTTCCAGCAACCCCAGCTGGTTGCGCTGTTCCAGCGCCTGCTTCAGTTTTCCCACCAGACGGAAGGTGTAGTCGGCGTCGGCACAGGAATAATCGGACACCTGCTGGATGGGCACGTCGGCCATCGTGCGCTGGTCTTTGCCTTTGCCGATGAGGTCGGTGATCTCCTGCATTTGGTAGCCGAATTCGGAGAATGCCAGGTCGCCGAGGTTGTGCTGTCGGGTTCCGGGGTTCAGCAGGTACGACGCGACCATCGTGTCGAACGCGATGCCGGAGACTGCGATACCGGCCGTTTCCAGGCTTTGGAGGTCGAATTTCAAATTGTGGCCGGCTTTGCCGATGTTGGGATTTTCCAGCACCGTGCGGAGTTCAGACATCCACTCCGGTTTTGGCAGGATAAATACCGCTTCGCCATTCTGCCAGCTCATGCTTACCCCGACGAGTTTTGCGGTGAGCGGGTCAAGGCTGGTGGTTTCCGTGTCGATGGCAACCAATTTTTGCTGCCGGGCTTGAGCGATGAAGTCGCGGAATTTTTCTTCGGTGTCGATGAGCCGGTACCCGTCATTTCCCCAATTTTTTTGCTCCGGATGCAAAACACCCGAAGCGGTCAGCGTGAGCGTACCTTGTGTTGCCGTTGACGCCACGGGCGCGGCTGCCTTTGGTAACCGCGGAACGAGCGACTTAAATTCCAGTTCAGAAAAAAGTTTGACAACTTTCTGCGGGTCGTAATCGGACAGCTGGCAGGCGGAGAGATCAAAATCCAACGGCACGTCGCGCACCAGCTGCACCAAATTTTTCGCCTGCAGGGCTTCGGCCCGGTGGTCAGTGAGCAGTTTCCTGATGCGGTCGGGGATTTTTTTATCGTCGAGGTGAGTGTAAAGGTTTTCCAGAGTATCGAACTGCCCAAGCAGCGTGGCGGCGGTTTTCTCGCCGATGCCGGGGACGCCCTGGATGTTGTCAGATGGATCGCCGCGGAGCGCCTTGTAGTCCACCATCTGTCCGGGCGTGAGTCCGAAGCGGTCGCGGACTGCCGCGTCGTCGTAGGTGATGGTATCGGAAATCCCCTGGCGCAGAGCGTAGACGGTCACACCCGGCTCGATCAGCTGCAGCGTGTCCATATCACCGGTCACAATCACGCGGTCAAGCTTTTTGACCTTGGGGTGGCTGACTACGGTGCCGATGAGGTCATCGGCTTCAAAGCCGGAACTCTCGAAAATCGGAATGTTGAACGCCGCGACCACCTGCTTGACGCGCGTGAACTGGTCGTAGAAATCCTGCGGCTTTTTGACCCGCTGGGCTTTGTACTCCGGAAATTCTTTATGACGAAAGGTCGGGCCTTTGCGGTCGAATGCCACGGCAACGTATTTGGGTTTGAGGTCTTTGAGCACTTTCAGGAGAATGCTGGTAAACCCGAACACCGCATTCACGAGTTCACCTTTTGAGGTACGCAGTGTCGGGGGCAAGGCGTGCCAGGCGCGGTGAACAATGGCGTTCCCGTCGAAAATTACCAGTTTTTCTTTCTTATCGGTCATATCGTCAAATTTCGGCTTAAATATCAATCATTTTACCTTATTTCTAGTATAACATTAAAAGCTTTGGAATATCAAAATATACATTTGTCTAGAATAAGCCAAAATGTTGTATAAATACTTGACAAATATTTTAGTTTATGGTAATATATATTTATTCAGTGCAGTAATGTGACTGTCTGAAAAAGAGAGGCTCCTTACAGGAGAATACAATGGCAGTTTCGATCAACGGTTACGAGAAGTACGTCGATGAGATCGTCGCCCTCTGCCTCACCCAGGTGGAGAAGATGCGGGGAATCACCGACGATCAGATGGTCGCCATCATCGATGCGGCCAAGAAGGAGGTCGTGATCCAGATGGCGCACCTGGACAAGGCCCGTGTCCACCTCAAGGAGCTGGGCATGATCGACCCCAAGATCATCGCGATCGCCAAGCGCGAGCTCAACCCCCCCAAGAAGGCCGGCGAAGGCATCGAGTTCGAGCTCGACGAAGAGCTCAACCCGGGGGTCGCCGCGAGGTAGCCGAAGTCGCCGGAACGGTTCCGGTGCAAGACCCGATGTAGTCTAGTCGCATACGTTGCTCACCAAAAATGAGCGACTAAGCGCAAAGACTCTCGGGTCTTCTTCTTTTTGGCAATTTTGCTAGAGTATGGGAAAGGCCGCGGTATGGTATGATACATAGGGTGGAAATCGGTGTTTAGGAATTAGAAATTGGGATTTTCGAAATTTTCTTTTATGTACCTCAAGCAGCTCGAAATTGCCGGTTTCAAGTCGTTCGCCCAAAAAATTGTCATGCAGTTCCCTCCCCCGACCACCGGCGCTGATGGGCGGGCGGGCGGGTTGACCGCGATTGTCGGGCCCAACGGCAGCGGCAAAAGCAACATCGCCGACGCGATGCGCTGGTCGCTGGGCGAGCAAAGCCTCAAAACCCTGCGCGGAAAAAAAGCCGAGGACGTCATTTTTTCCGGCTCGGCAACGAAAGCCCGGCTGGGTTTAGCCGAGGTATCCTTGACGCTCAACAATGATGACCGTGCGATGCCCGTGGACTACCCCGAGGTGGTCATCACGCGACGGCTATACCGCAACGGCGAGGGCGAATATCTCTTGAACAAGCAGCCGGTGCGCCTGACGGACGCCGTTTTGCTGATGGCGAAAGCCAACTTCGGGCAGAAAAGCTACAGCGTCATCGGCCAGGGCATGGTGGATGCGATTTTGAACGCCACGCCCCAGGAACGCAAGGAATTTTTTGAGGAAGCCGCCGGAGTCAAGCAGTACCAGCTCAAGCGTGAAAATTCGGTGCGAAAACTCCTGCACACCTGGGAGAATATCAAGCAGGCCGAAGCGGTCATCGAAGAAATCGAGCCGCGGCTGCGCAGCTTGAACCGCCAGGTGCACAAACTGCAGCGCCGCGAGGAAATTGAAAAGGAGCTGGTCGCCAAGCAGCGCGAGTACTACGGTGCGGCCTGGCAGACGATTGCCGTTGAGGAAAAGCAGGTCAAGCCCCAACTGGTGCAATTGCAGACGACGGTTACAGAACGCACGCGGCAGCTTGCCGCCGTGCAGGAGCAACTCAATAAACTGGAGCAGGAAGACCGCCGGACCGAAGTGTTCAACCGGCTGCAGCAGCGCTACCAGAAAGCCATTGAAGCGCGCTCGGCGCTCAAAGAATCACAGCTGGTACTGCGGAATAAAATTGAGATGGCGCAGGCCCGGGCGAAAATGGCCGCCTCGCCGGTCCCCTTGCCGGAGATCGTGGAACGCCTGGGAGCGATTACCAAAACCTACGATGCGTTCATCGCCGAACTGGCCGCGGCGCAGCGGCCGGAGCAGCTGGCGGTGCTGCGCGAGCGCGCGCAGACCGTGGCGCAGAGCTTGCGCGAGCTCATCGCGCTCCTGCAGCACGGCAAAAAAAATGTGCAGGCCGGCGCAGTGGACCCGCAGCTGCAGACCGAACTCCATCGGTTGTCGGGTAAGCTCGAGGCGCTCGATGCCGAGGTGACCGAATCGCAGAGTGCCATCACCGAGTTCAATGCGGCGGAAGAGCAGAAGCGCGGCAAATTTTTTGACCTGCAGCGGCAGTTCCAGTCCAGCCAGTCGGAGCTGAACGCAACCTCCGCGAAGCTCTCGGAGCTGCGAGTGGAGATGGCCAAGCTCGACACCCGACGCGAAGCCATCGAGCAGGAAGTGGCCGCCGAGCTCAAAGCCACCGACTGGCTGGCCGATTTCAAGCCTGCCGGCAGCGAGGATGCCAACACTTTGCATGCGGAGATCATCAACTGCAAGCGCCAGCTGGAATTCATCGGCGGCATTGAACCGGAAACGGTCGCCGAGTTCACGCAGACCAAGGAGCGCTACGATTTTCTCACCACGCAGGTGACCGACCTGCGCAAGTCGCTCGATCAGCTGCGCGCCGTCATCGTTGAACTGGACTCGACCATCCACCGCCAGTTCAATGACGCGTTTCGCGCCATCAACCACGGGTTTGCGCGGTACTTCAAGGTGCTGTTCAACGGCGGCAAGGCCGAGCTGTTCGCCATCACGCAGGACGCGGCCGAAGCCGAAGAGGAGAAAAAAGTGGAAGCCGCGGCCGAAGGCGTTGAGGTGGCCGAGGAAGCGGACACCGAAGAAGAGGATATTAAAAAATTATTGAAAGGCCATGTGGGCAAGCTGGTGGTGGGCGTTGAGATCCGCGCCACGCCGCCGGGCAAAAAACTTACTTCAGTTCAGATGCTGTCGGGCGGCGAGCGCGCGCTCACCTCGATCGCCCTGATTTCGGCCATCATTGCCAACAATCCGTCGCCGTTCGTGGTGCTCGACGAAGTGGACGCGGCGCTCGATGAGGCCAACTCCGAACGGTTCGGCGCGATTCTCGCCGAGCTGTCGGGCAAGACGCAGTTTGTGGTCATCACCCACAACCGCGCCACCATGCACCGCGCGGCGGTGCTCTACGGTGTGACCATGGGCGAGGACGGCGTCTCGCGCATCCTGTCGCTGAAACTGGAAGAGGGGGAGAAGCTGGTGAATCGCTAATCCTGCGTTAATCCAAAATTAGATAATTTTTTTATTAACACTTTCTATGGGTACCCCATCAGCCGCTCAGTCTTTCCCAGCGCCGCGGCCGCAGCTGCCCTCGGGACGGTCTTTGTTGCGCTGGGCGTTATCGTTCTATGGTGCACGCTGGCAATTGCTCGCTGGCATCGCTGTCGTTCCACTTATTTTCACTGTGCTGCAAATTTTATTAAGCAGTCCGGCTCTTCGGGGACTAAATATTATTCTTGGCATCCTTGCTTTGGTGGCGTCATGCGTTACTTCGATTGCCCTCCTGAAAGTGGTGGCTGGAGAGAGCACTGCTGGCACGGCTGAAGGTGTGCCGGGTGTTTACCAGAGGTTAATGCCGTTGTTTTGGCCACTCGCCGTCATTTCGTTTTTTACCTGTCTAGCCGTGGTGGGTAGTGTTTCCCTTTTCCTTTTGCCCGTCGTGTTGGTCGGGCCATCTTTGTTGTTCGCTGGATACGTTTTTGTCGTAGAGCATCAGCGAGGGATGGCAGCGCTGGAACGAAGTTGGTACTATGCGCGCGGCTATGTGGCGAATGTTTTTTGGAGGGTGGTATTCTTTGGGATTGTAACCAGTGTTATCCCCCTTCTGTTCATTTCAATGGTGGGTGTGAGTTATGGGTTAATACACCCTACATCCCTTTCATCCGCTCAAGATGGTACGGCGCTTCCGCTTCCTTTCCAGATCATTTTTGCTTTTTTCCAGTACCTTGTCATCGTGCCGCTCAGCGTGATCTTTTTGTATGGGATCTACAAGGCGTTAAAGCAAATAAAGACCGTTCAGCCATCGCCGGATGAACTGCAGAAGATACGAAAGACAATATCCATCTTTATGGCGATCGGTGTGGTCGGGTTCGTAGTGCTGTTGCTCTGGGTTGGCAGCGCCCTGCTCTCCGCTGTAAATGGGTGATTTTTTTGCCGCGGGATCAAAATTTTCCTAAAAATTTTAAATTCTTGACTTTTTCTCTCGATTCCGTTAATGTACGTAGCACTTAGTACTTAGAACTTAGCACTGCCATTACCATGCTCGCCATTCGCTTCGCCCGCGTGGGCAAAACCAAGCAGCCGAGTTATCGGCTCGTGGTTTCCGAAAAAGGCCGTGATTTGTACGGCAAAAGTTTAGAAATTTTGGGGAATTTCAATCCCCGTACGGATGTCAGCCAAATCAACGCCGAGCGCGTGAAATACTGGATTTCCGTCGGCGCGCAGCCGTCGGCACGCGTGTACAATTTTTTGGTGGATCAGAACGTTATCCCCGGTCCGAAACTCAAGATCTCCCGGGCCAAGAAGAAAAAGGGTGAGGAAGCAAAGGCTGCGCCGGCCGCGCCCAAGGCTGAAGCAGCCGCCGCTCCGGCCGAAAAGAAGGCGCCGGAAGCAAAGGCGGAAGCAACCGACAGCAAGAAATAATCAATTCCATCGCACTCCCATCGGACCGGCTGAACGCCGGTCCGATTTTAATGGTTGAGATTGACGGCGACTGGCGATTATGCTAGCGTGGGGGAAACGCACCTTGTGAATACACCAGACCGGAATTTTCCTGAAAACCATACTCTTGGTTTTCCGGATTGTCGAAGCCGTGCTGGTTGCTAATGATTAATTCGCCCCGACGCTCGTCGGGGCCACCCAGGAGTCTGTCCTATGGCAGAACAGCATAAGGACCAAGAGTTTGTCGAGTATCTCGTCAAGGGGATCGTTAACCACCCCGATGACGTCAAGGTCGAGCGGACCGTGGATGAAATGGGAGTCCTGTTGACGCTGCACGTCAACCCCGAGGATATGGGCTACGTCATCGGCCGTCAGGGCCAGACCGCCCGCTCCATCCGCACGCTGCTCAAGATCGTCGGCGCCAAATCCAACGCCCGCGTGAACCTCAAGATTTACGAACCGGAAGGTTCTCGCAAGTCGATGGAAGCCCGCGGCGAGCGCGCTCCGCGCGCGGAAGCCGCGCCGGCCGAGCCCGATACCTCGGTGCTGGATGACCTCAAGATCTAGCCAAACCAAATTCGCATCATACGACGCCGCCCCTACGGGGCGGCGTTTGGTATGCACTTGAATAAATTTTTGGGTTTGCTATTCTGAACGAGTTGTTGGAAACGGCTCGTTGTTTTCCGCGTTCGTCGCGGTGGCTCTTTGAGGAGTTGTGTGATGGGGAACGGTACGACGCAGTTGTCACGACCGGTTACGACGCGAACGATCACCGGCAGCCAGAAGAGGGGGTGCGAGTTCTGTTCCGCCCAGGCGGTGCAAGAAGCCGTTTGCCATTTGGCGACGGTGCGTTTCTGCCGCGGCAGGGAGTGCCGCGACAAGGCGGTGGATCTGGCCAAGCGGCAGGGTAATCCGCGCAACCGTTGAGTTACGCCGTGCGTGAACTTTATTGAGCTGAACGCCACTTTCCGGATCTCGGAAAGTGGTATTTTTTATTTTCCTTCCGTCGCCTGGTCATCCGACGACCGCAGTCGTTCAAGTTTTCACTCTTCGCCGAGGTGGCGATCTCGCGCGAGATATTGCGTGACGTATTCGTGGATGGAATCCTCGAGCCTTCGGAACACATGCGTGTAGCCGGCGGCCCGGAGCTTGGCAATGTCGGCTTCGGTGCGGTACTGGTAGTGGGCGCGCACGTCGGCGGGCATTTCGATATAGCGGATATTCTTGGATTTTTTCGCGGCGGCAAACATCGCGGTGGCGACATCGTTCCAGGTGCGGCTTACGCCCGTGCCGACATTGTAGATGCCGTTGAGGTTGGGGTGATCAAAGAAATACAACGTCGCTTCCACGACGTCATTGACGTAAATAAAATCGCGCCGCTGCTCGCCATCCGGTACATCGGACCGGTAGGATTTGAACAATTCGATGACGCCCTCGCGCTGCAGTTTTGGATACGCCTTGGCGATGACGCTTTGCATCGCGCCCTTATGGTATTCGTTGGGGCCAAAGACGTTGAAATAGCGCAGGCCCGCGACGCGCTCCAGATGGCCGGCGTCGCGCGCCCAGCAGTCCACCAGCAATTTGGAACGGCCGTAGAGGTTGAGCGGCTCCAGACGGTCGAACACGTCGGGGTCGTCGCCAAAACCTCGGTTACCGTCGCCGTAGACGGCTCCGCTGGAAGCGTACACGCAGCGTACGCCGTGGCGGACGCACCAGGAAATGATCCCCTGCGTATAGCGGACGTTATTTTCTTCCAAATATTTCCAGTCGGTTTCCGTGGTACTGCTGCACGCGCCTTCGTGGATGATGCCCTGGACGCCGGCCGGGTCGTACGCACCGGCCGATAATTTTTTTCGGAATTCATCCTTGGCGATGAGCGCGCGGTACTTGAGCGGCGCGAGGTTGCGGGATTTTCGCTCGTGATCGGCCGCGTCCACCACCAGAATATCGGTTTGGCCGCGTTGGTTGAGCGCCCAAATCAGCGCGCTGCCGATGAACCCGGCGCCGCCGGTGACAATAATCATGGGAGCCGTTTGATTCTGCTCACGATGTCGGTCGTTGCCAGCCCCGGCCGGCGGGAGACCGTGTGGCCGACCGCTCCGACCGCGCGCATGGCCGGCCATTCCACCCAGGTTTCCGGCGCGCCGTACTCCGAACCGTTGACGTGCACGTCGGGCTTAACTGCGTCAAGCAACCGGGCGGGCAGTTCTGCATAGGGCGCGTCAATCGGGACGACGTAATCCACGCACGCGAGCGCCGCGAGCATGGCGGCGCGTTCGGATTCGGGGATAATCGGCCGGCTTCCCCCTTTTCCCTCGCGCACGGACGCGTCCGAGTTCAGGCCGACGAACAACACGTCGCCCTGGAGCCTGGCTTCTTCCAGCAGGTCGAGATGCCCGGCGTGCAGCAGATCGAACGAGCCGTTCACCGTTACCACCCGGCGGCCGTCGCGGTTGAGCTGTGCGGCGCGTTCCCGGGCGGTCTTCAAGGTGATGATCTTTTCCGTGCGCCAGTGGTGCGCGGGTGCTTTTGTCATAGCGTTAGTGCTGGGTGATAATTTTTGCCGCTTCAAAAAGAGAATTCACGATGCAGTCGGGCTTTTCTTTCAAGTCGCTTTCCTGCCAGTACCGGCTGCGGATGAGTGCCCGGTGCGTGCCCAGCGCCCGGCCGAATTCGATATCCGCAAGTTTGTCGCCGACCGACCAGCTGCGCGGGTAGTCAATGGGACCGAGCTGCCGTTCAATTTGCTCGGTCATGCCGGTTTTGGGTTTGCGGCACGTGCAGTCGCCGTCCCGGCGGTGCGGGCAAAACGCGATGGCGGCGATGGTGATGCCGTGCGGGGCAAGGAGATTCACCATGTGCCGGTTGACCGCGTGCATATCGGCAGCCGGGTAGCGGTGGTGGCCGATTCCCGACTGGTTGGTGGCAATGGCCAGGGCAAAGCCGTACTGCTGGAGCATCTGCAGCGCCTCGACGGCCTGCGGTGTGAATTCCCAATCCTCCACGCGGTGGACGTAGCCGTGGTCCACGTTGATGACCCCGTCGCGGTCAAGGAAAATTACCGGTTGCATTATTTTGCGTTATTTCAAAACGGCTTTTTCATTGGTCATTCCGCACCCGGATGCGGAATCCAGTCAATTCCATATGCTATTTTCTGGATTCCCGCTTTCGCGGGAATGACAATATATGAAGATGTTATTGCATCGCGTCATTTTCAAACGCCTCGCACAGGAGGTGGATGGCGTGCAGGTGCAGTTCCTGCATGCGGGTGGAAATTTCGGTCGGCGCGATGATAGCCAGGTCGGCTAAGCCGGATAATTTTCCCTGCGGTCCGGTCAGCGCGACGATTTTCATGCCCTGTTGCCGCGCCACGCTGCACGCTTCCAGAATGTTTGGCGATTCGCCGGAGGTGGACAGGCCGACGAATACGTCACCGGCCGCGCCGAGCGCCTCGAGCTGCCGTGAAAATATTTTTTCAAAGCCAAAATCGTTGCCGATGCAGGTGAGCACGGCGCTGTCGGCGGTCAGCGCGATGACCGGATACGGCCGACGGTTGGTGCGGAAGCGGCCGACCAGTTCGTCGGAGAGGTGCTGCGCTTGTGTGGCCGACCCGCCGTTGCCCGCGACAAAGACGCGGTGGTTGCCGGCAAACGTCCGGCGCAGCAGTTCGACGACGGCGAGCACCTGCCGGTGGAATTCCGTCAGGTCGCCGGCGGCACGCTGCAGTTCCGCTGAATTTTTTTTGAAAATGTCGCGCAGGTCGTCCATAGGTGGAGTTGATGTCCCGCTCTTGCCGGAAACGTTGTATAGTGGTAGGGTGGAGCGCTGGACAATTTTGACAGTAGCAAGCGGAGGGGGTCCTGTCAAAGCATTTTCTTGCGATTTTTCGTTCCCCTCCGCCGAAGAACCGACAGCTTGTCGTCGGGTTAAAGGCGGATGGAAGAATCTCCCGAAGCTTTAGCGTAGGGTGGGTAAGGATTGGGCTACGGGGAATGAAATCTTTTTGATATTCTGTAGCTCGCTACAGATTCACTTTGGTGTTTCATATGTATCATTTCCGTCGGCTGTGGCTGTTGTATCGCGCCCGGCGCGCGGCGCAACGCCGAAGTCATGCGCCGCGGGCGCAAAAAATTCTCATCCTCTCCAGTGGGAAGCTGGGTGATTTGGTGTGCCTCACATCGGTGTGCCAGGCGATCGGTGCGCAGCTTCACGCGACCGTGGATGCGGTGACCAATCGCTTCGGTCCGGAAATTTTTGCCCGCAACCCCGCCGTGAAAAAAATATTTCTCATCAATGAAGTTGCGCCGGGTGATCTGGCGGCGGGTGGTTACTCGCATGCGTTCATTCTGACGCCCAATCCCGAACTCGTCACGCTGTGTTTGGAGGCCGGCATTCCGCAGGTGGTAGGATTAACAACTCCGCGCGAGGATTTCTGGCAGCGCCGATTCGATCGGCTGTTGGACGAAAAACATGTTTACCGTTTCGACATGCAAATCAGCGAGTTTTGTCTTAGCATGTTGGGAAAAATCGGCGTGCGCGCTCAAGCGGAACGGCGCGAATTGTTTCCGTCGCCGGCAGACACCGTCGTTTCCCAGCGCTTCTGGCAGGAGCACGGTTTAACCGGCGCACGCGTGATCGGAATGTGCCTGAGCGCCGGTAAAGCGTACAAACTGTGGCCGGTCAAGAATTTTGCCCAAGTGGCCGATTACCTTGCAGAGAAGCATTCCGCAAAAATTCTATTGGTCGGAAGTGCAGACGATCGGGCGCTGGCGCACAAGTTTACCGGCCTCGTCAAACACCGTGATGCCGTGGCTGACGCTACCGGACAGTTCAAGTTGCTTGAGCTCGCCGCTTTGCTCAAACCGTGTGCGGGTTTTATTTCCGTGGACACCGGGCCGCTGTACGTGGCTGATGCGATGCAGGTCCCCGTGGTGGACATCGCCGGTCCGGTGGATTGCGTGACGCAACACCCGATCGGGCGGTACGTCATTGTGACACCGCCGGAGGCTCATCAAACCGAACCGGTGCAGATGTTCCACGCCGGGACAAAGAATGAACGCGTTTTCCGCCAGATGGCTGAGGCAGTAACAGTCGAGCAGATTACGGCAGCCATCCGTCAGTTCATCAATTAACGATATGCGCTTCGACATCATCACTATTTTTCCCAATCTTTTTTCCTCGTATCTTGAAGAGACGATTATTGCGCGCGCCCTGCGAAAAAAAATATTGCGCGTTAATCTGGTTGATTTGCGAAAATTTGCTAAGGCCGGTGATTCGCACCGCAGCGTTGACAACCGGCCGTACGGCGGAGGGCCGGGGATGATTTTAATGGTGGAACCGATTTATAAAGCGCTTCGAGCTCTGAAAATCCGAAACCGGCGGAAGACCCGTGTCGTGATGCTGGCGCCCGAGGGGAAACAATTTACCCAGCGCGAGGCCGAACGGTTGAGCACGTACGACCGACTGGTATTGCTGTGCGGCCGCTATGAGGGTTTTGACGCGCGCGTGGAAAAGTTGATCGACGAGAAAATTTCCATCGGGCCGTACGTGCTGGCCGGCGGCGAACTACCCGCGGTGGTGGTGCTGGAAGCGGTCGCCCGCCACATTCCCGGCGTGGTCGGCCATCCCGAAGCGCTCAAGGAAGAAACGTTTTCAAAAGATTTGGATTACGTTGAATACCCGCAATACACCCGGCCGGAAAAATTTTGTCCCCAAAAGGGCAAATGTTGGAGAGTACCCAAGATTTTGTTGTCGGGAAATCACGCAGCGATCCGAAAATGGCGCGCACAATACCACGCTTGACATTGCCGGTCACCGGTGCTAGGGTAACCCATCGTTCTGGCCACGGTGTCTGTGGCTTTTGACCGAGCAAGGAGGTTCCCCGTGAGTGGTACCTTAACCGTTTGTGCGAGCGTCGTCGGGCTGCTGAAGGCCATCGGGTACGGCGGGTCCAGGTTCTTCACCAACTACCCGATCGGTGGCGAGGCCGATTGGGGCTTCTTCGACTCCATCGAAGACATCGACTCGGCGGTCGTGAAAGACGCCAAGTACCGCCACCGTCGCATTCTCCTGCGTGTGGACGACGCCGCCCCCAAAGGGCACAGCCATCCCTATGCAGGAATGAACGGTGTGGGCTATACCTGTCTGTACGCCCGCTGGCGCCCCAAGCTCCGGCTGTTCCAGATTCTCGTGCTCGTCAAGGAACCCGGCAAGCCGCCTGTACGAAAGTGGTACGAGGTGAATGCCCTCTACCACAAGCTCGTCTAGACGACTGCTCCCCGGCTACCCACCGTTCTCCCAGGAAAATTCGCCTGGGAGATTTTTTATGAGGAGAACGAAGCGCTGAACCGTTGACATTTCCATTGACTCCCCCGCTCCGGTTGCGGTAAGGTCTGTCTGTTGGGAGGGCAACGGTTGCCCTTTTTATATATCCAGGTGGTCCTTTTTGGAGAGGGGAAATCCCATGAAGGCCAGTGAGGTTGGTATCGGAAGAAAGAAGAAGGGAGAGAAACCCTTCGACGTCGATCAGGCTTGGAAGGACTTCAAGCGAACGGGAGATGAAGGTCTCCGCGACAAGCTCATCGAGCGCTACCTGCCGTTGGTGCGCTACATCGCCGAGCGACTGCTCGCCAAGCTCCCGCAGAACATCGAGCTCGACGACCTGACGAGTGCCGGCATCTTCGGCCTGATGGATGCCGTTCGGGGGTTCGACCTTAAGCGCGGGGTCAAGTTCGAGACCTACTGCACGACCCGCATCCGCGGGTCGATCCTCGACGAGCTCCGGTCGCTGGACTGGGTGCCGCGCATCGTGCGCAACAAGGCCAGCCGCATCGACGCGGCGTGGAAGGATCTCGAGATCGAACTCGGACGCGTGCCGACCGACATGGAGATGGCCGACCGGCTCGGCATGAGCCTCTGCGAGTACGAGGAGATGGTCCGTGAGGCCAGTGCCATCACCATCGTGAGCCTCACCGACAAGGTGAAGGAAGATCAGGGCGCCAAGTCGCTCCGCAAGATCGATCTCCTCCCCGATCGCAAGTCTCCCAGCCCCGGAGAGGATCTGCAGCGCCAGGAGGTGACGGAGTTCATCGTCAAGGGGCTTTCCCGCAAGGAGCGGCTCATCATTCTCCTCTACTACTACGAGGATCTCACCATGCGCGAGATCGGCGCCACCCTCAACCTCTCGGAGTCGCGGGTCTGCCAGCTGCACTCGCGCATCATCATCCGGCTGAGAAATCAGCTGAGGCGGTTCCAGGCGGAACTCCAGTAGCCGACCGGTACCCCCGGTCCGACACCCGCATTTGATCTTTGCTATCCGATGCCCGAGCGCACCATGCGTTCGGGTATTTTTTAATCTCCCGCGACCGCAACAAGGGAGCGAAGCGACCGCCAGTGAGGATTGAGGGAGATTAACCCCGCACCAATTTTGCCGTTTAATTTCCGTTAATCTTCAAATATTGTTTGCGTTTCCGGATGGTTGCGAGGCGCGCGGGGCGAATAGCCCCTCCCCGGTTTTGGCGAAGCGCCTCGCCGTTGATTGCGATGCAAAATTGGTGCGGGGTTAGTACCTAGTTGCAAGCCGTTTGAGCAATTGACGGCGACGCGCGATGTTGTTAAGGTAGGGCAGGATTTTTGTTCGTTCCCAACTGCAAAATTTTGGTCCCGTGGTTCGGAAAGGAGAGAAAGCGGTGGTTACTCAACCAGTGACGATGGTCGGAGGAACCCAGTGGGGCGACGAAGGCAAGGGTAAGATCATTGATGAGCTGTCCCCGGAGGTGGACATCGTCGTGCGTTCCGAAGGCGGCGCGAACGCCGGGCACACGGTCAAGGTCGGTGACCGGACATTCGTCGGGCACCTGTTGCCCTGCGGCGTGGTCGCCGGCAAGACCTGCGTGCTTGGCCGCGGCGTGCGCATCGACTGCGCGCAGTTCCTCGCCGAGATCGCGGCGCTCGCCGACATCGGGCTGCCGGAGCCCAAGATTCTCGTTGACGCAGGTGCGTTCCTGAGCCTGCCGTGGCACGGCGTCATCGAGCGGTGGGTGGAGACCAGCAAGGCGGCCGCCGGCAGGGCGGTGGGTTCCACCCGGCGCGGGATCGGCCCGATCGCGGCCACCAACGCGCTGCGCGTGAACGTGCAGCTGGGCCTGATCTACCATCCGGACGAGTTGCTCCGGCAGCTGCAGGCGTTCTTTGGAGCGTTCGATCCCATCTTCAGCTGCCAGCTGCCGCGCGTCGCCACGCCCGAACAGGTCGTCGAACAACTCCTCGCTTTCCGCGAGCCGATGCGCCCCTACCTCTGTGATACCCGCGCGTTTTTGCACCGCGCGTGGCAGGATGGAAAGCGCATCCTGTTCGAAGGCGCGCACGGGCTGGGCCTGGATCCCCTCTGGGGCACCTATGGCTACAACACCGCCGGCCTGTGCACCTTCGCCGGGCTGCTGCAGGGATGCGGTCTGCCGATCGCGGCTGCCGCCAACGGCCGTCTCATCGGCGTGGTCAAGGCGTACACCACGCGCGTGGGTGAAGGCCCGTTCCCGTCGGAGCTCGGCGACCCGGAGGTCGTGAAACAGGAACCGAAAGTCGCCGCCGATCAGCTCGGCAGTTTCCTCGCGGAACTGCTCGCCCGCATCAACGCGGGTGCGGCGACCGATCAGGAGATCGGCCAGTACCTGCGTGTGGCGGGCGGCGAGTACGGCGCCACGACCGGCAGACCCAGGCGCGCCGGGTGGCTCGACCTTGCCTGGCTGCGGTACGCGATGGCCGTTCTCGGCCCCACCGAGCTCATGCTCACCAAGCTCGACTGTCTGTCGGGTCTCGACCATCTGTACGTCGTGGATCGCTATCAACTGGACGGTCGTGATCTGCCACACGGCGAACTCCCCCCGCTCACCTGCGATTACCGCCGGGTGCAGCCGTCGCTCCTGTGGCTGGGCGGTTGGCGCGAGAACATCACCGGCATGACGCGCTGGCAGGATTTGCCGGACAACGCTCGACGGTACGTCGAATTCATCGAAGGCACCCTGCGGCGCCCGATCCCTTGGGTCGGTACCGGCCCTGACCGCGGTCACCTGATTCGTCGCGAGATACCTCATTGGCTGTCTCGGTGAGTCATATTCGTCGCTGAGCACCTTGCATTTCGCATCAACGCGCTTCCCTCGCTTCTCGCTGAAACGGGGGATTTTTTTCGCTCCGTTACGAAATTTTTTGAAATTTCTGCGGCTCTTGACAAACAAGTCGGCAGGCGCTACAATTTGTGAGCACCTAAAAATTTCCTTTTTTACTGCCGCCCTCAGGTTCCCAATACAATCGGGGTAGCCGTGGAGAAAAAACAGTGGCATCTGATTACGGTGAGCATGGATGCGCCATACCTCACCGCATACCCACTCAGATACCTCTGTTTTTTCTTCATCCCCACACCTTAAGGAATTTACCTTAATAGCGTGGGTAAGGGGTTGACACTTTCGTGGTTCACTGGCCGTGCGTTCCCTCACTTTTTCATAAGGTGTGGGGATGAATCCCGGGTGGAGAAAAAACGAACGTTGACAGCTGAATAAGTGGTAGGAACAATCAACTGTCTCCGCGATGCAAATTGCGGAGAAAGTGCAAGTCAATTCCTTCTTCGCTGAGTCCTATGAGCTGGACTCGGCATGGTTGGTTTCTGAAGATATCTTCCAACGGCTCCGCGTTCGGCGGAGCGAATCAAAAGAGCTTTCATTTGAGAGTTTGATCCCGGCTCAGGATGAACGCTGGCGGCGTGTCTAAGGCATGCAAGTCGAACGATCTATGCCGCAAGGCATAGGGAGTGGCGAACGGGTGAGTAACACATTGGTAACCTACCCCGAGGTTCGGGACAACCCGGCGAAAGCTGGGCTAATCCCGGATGTGGTCATCCCGCATACGCGGGATGAAGAAAGACGCAAGTCACCTCGGGAGGGGCCTATGGCTTATCAGCTAGTTGGTAGGGTAATGGCCTACCAAGGCTTTGACGAGTAGCGGGTGTGAGAGCACGACCCGCCTCACGGGGACTGAGACACTGCCCCGACTCCTACGGGAGGCTGCAGTCGAGAATCTTCCACAATGGGCGCAAGCCTGATGGAGCGACGCCGCGTGCCAGATGAAGCCCTTCGGGGTGTAAATGGCTTTTCTCAAGGACGAACTCATGACGGTACTTGAGGAATAAGGGGCTGCTAACTCTGTGCCAGCAGCAGCGGTAATACAGAGGCCCCGAGCGTTATCCGGATTTACTGGGCGTAAAGGGTCCGTAGGCGGTTTGGAAAGTTATCGGTTAAATCCCGCGACTTAATCGCGGGACCGCCGGTAAAACTACCAGACTCGAGACTGGGAGAGGCAGATGGAATTGCCGGTGTAACGGTAAAATGTGTTAATATCGGCAAGAACACCAAATGCGAAAGCATTCTGCTGGAACAGTTCTGACGCTGAGGGACGAAAGCGTGGGGAGCGAATGGGATTAGATACCCCAGTAGTCCACGCTGTAAACGATGATCACTGGGCATTGGCAGTATCGACCCTGCCGGTGCCGTCTACCTAAGCTAACGCGTTAAGTGATCCGCCTGGGGAGTACGGCCGCAAGGCTAAAACTCAAAGGAATTGACGGGAACCCGCACAAGCGGTGGAGCATGTGGTTCAATTCGACGGTAAGCGAGGAACCTTACCAAGGCTTGACATGTCTGGAACGCCCCGGAAACGGGGCCGTGCCCGCAAGGGAACCAGAACACAGGTGTTGCATGGTTGTCGTCAGCTCGTGCCGTGAGGTGTACTGTTAAGTCAGGTAACGAGCGCAACCCTTATTCCGTGTTACATATTTCACGGGAAACTGCCCCCGTATAGGGGGAGGAAGGTGAGGATGACGTCAAATCAGCATGGCCCTTACGCCTTGGGCTACACACGTGCTACAATGGCCGGTACAATGGGTCGCTAAGCGGTAACGCGGAGCCAATCCCATCAAAACCGGTCTCAGTTCAGATTGGGGTCTGCAACCCGACCTCATGAAGAAGGAATCGCTAGTAACCGCGTATCAGCCTCGGCGCGGTGAATACGTTCTCGGGTTTTGTACACACCGCCCGTCACGTCAAGGGAGTCGGTAGCACCTGAAGCCCCACGATTGTGGGTCCAAGGTGAGACTGATGACAGGGACGAAGTCGTAACAAGGCACCGGTAGCGGAAGCTGTCGGTGGATCACCTCCTTTCTAAGGAGATATATGGTGTGAGGTCCGATCTTACGTCGGGCCCACCGAATCGGTCGGTGGCGTTTCGCAAGGAACGCCCCCACGGAATTGCCTTGCTGTTCTTACCACTTTTCAGCCGTGAACCCCCACACCAAAGCCATTCAAAATAACCATATCTACTTGAGACTGAGCCGCCGGCGGCAACCGCGCACAAGTGCGCGGTTTTTTTGTCGCTCGCGGCTTTTGGTGTGGGGGTGGACAAAAAAAGGCCTTGACGTTATGTACTCGTCAAGGCCCGCCCATCGCCGCAACCCAGGAGGGTTCAAATAGTTGTAGGGGGTCCCGCACATTTGGCGGGACCCCCTCCCTCAGCGAGAGA
>JAQTQO010000017.1 GCA_028712155.1 Patescibacteria group bacterium
CGTCGGCGCCGGCCGCCGCCAGCTGCAGATCTTCAACCAGTATGACCCATGCTGTTTTAGCGGCGTGCGTTTCCGGCAGTATGATACTCTTGTCGCACAAACCGTCACGCAACTTGCGGGTGGAAATTTTTCCACTTACCTTGATCCTGCATACGAGCACGCCATTTCACCGCAAGCATTGCAGGTCATTGCGGCGGATTGGGAGCGCGTGGAAAATTTTTAAAGCGTGAAGTTTTACTGCTGGGATGCAATAAAAATTCCGCCGCTGGGCGGAATTTTTTGGCCTGCCGTACGAGACCGTCAGGTTTCGGCTCGGTCGAGTTCGTCCCGTACCTGGTCGTAGCGGCGTTTCATTTCCGCCAGGCTGGTGATTTTTCTGGCGATGTCGTTGGGTTGGGGCACCTGGTGGAAATTAAAGCGATCTTCCGTGCCGGCCGTTTGTACGTGCACCTCGCCGTAGCGCAAAAATGTCGGCCAAAAACCGTTGATCTCCGCGGTGACGTCCTGAATGCGGGAGAGCTTCTGTTCGGCCGAGATTCGCGAGAACAGCTGCCGCTGTTCGATGTTGATAATCCGTTCGTTGGTGACGATCCATACGTCCAAAAAATAATCGACGAAACTGTTGAGCAAAAATACCCAGAGGAAAAGGTAGAGGGTGCTTAACCCCAGCACGGCGAGCGGAAAGCCCACGGCGTTTTCCATGATACCCTGGAAATCTCCGGGAACCATGAGGGCAAGGGCGGCCGGAACCAGGCCGATCACGATCCACAGCAGCATCCGCCCGAAGAGCACGAACGGATGGCGGCGCACCAGCAGGATGATCTTTTCATCCGGCAGTGCGTGGGGGAGGTAGGAGCGGCGGGACATACGCGGACAAATTATTCAAACGTTCCCATTTCTCCGGGATTTTTCGGCAACAAATCAACCTGCTGCAACCAATCAATCTCTTGCAGGTAAGTCCAGGAAAGCGCAAGCAGGGCGGCAGCTCCCGCGAGGTAGAGGAATGCCACGGGAATGGTGACCCGCCGCGGCGATCCAAAACGCAGTAGGTGGTAGAGGTTGAAGAACGAGAAGAGAAAAAAGATCCCGACCAGCGCGAGGTAGACAAAGTAGAGAAGGGAAAGGGGAAAGCTCATAGCTTGCAGGCAGTAGCTGGCCGGCGGCGTTTCCTAGAGAAGTTTCTTTTGTGATTTGGGCGGCTTGATGTTGAGATGCTCGTAGGC
The DNA here is from genome assembly GCA_028712155.1 of Patescibacteria group bacterium. Taxonomy (GTDB): domain Bacteria; phylum Patescibacteriota; class Patescibacteriia; order Buchananbacterales; family GWA2-38-13; genus VMFR01. The sequence goes on from JAQTQO010000017.1 coordinate 1,224, forward strand.
GTGCGGGGTCGCCAGTCGGCCTTGGCCGGTGCGCTGCAGAAACCCGCACTGCATCAGGAACGGTTCGTACACGTCCTCGATGGTGGCCATTTCTTCGCCGGTGGCCGCGGCGATGGTGTTGAGCCCGACCGGGCCGCCGTTGAATTTTTCAATGATCGTGGAAAGTATCCGGCGGTCAATGTCGTCGAGCCCGCAGCCGTCGACGCCCAGCAGCTCGAGCGCTTGCTGCGAGATGTCCGGCGTGACGCGGCCGCTGGCTTTGACCTGGGCGAAATCGCGGACCCGTTTGAGCAGGCGGTTGGCAATCCGCGGCGTTTTACGCGCGCGACCGGCGATGGCGGTGAGCGCCGCCGGTTCGACATCCACCGCGAGAATTTTTGCCGAGCGTTCCAAAATTTCCCGGATCTCACCTTCGTGGTAGAAATTCAGGTGGAAGACGTTGCCGAAGCGGTCGCGCAGCGGGCCCGACAGCAGGCTGACTTTCGTGGTCGCGCCGACGATGGTGATCTTCGGCAGGTCCAGCCGCAGGGTCCTGGCCGACGGCCCTTTGCCGATGACCAGGTCCAGTGCGTACTCTTCCATCGCGGGGTAGAGGATTTCTTCGATGGTTTTATTCAGCCGGTGGATCTCATCGATGAAAAGGATGTCGCGGTCGCCGAGATTGGTGAGGATGGCGGCGAGGTCTCCGCCGCGCTCCAGCGCCGGTCCCGAGGTGATGCGGATGTTAACGCCCATTTCCCGCGCGATGATGTGCGCGAGCGTCGTCTTTCCCAGGCCGGGCGGGCCGTAGAGGAGGACGTGTTCGATCGGCTCGGACCGCTGCCGGGCGGCGGTCATCGCGATTTCCAGATTGTCTTTGACCCGTTGCTGGCCGACAAATTCGCCCAGCGAGGTTGGACGCAGGGTGAGGTCGAGCCGTTGTTCATTTGCCGCCGCCTGGGGATCGACGATGCGGGTTTCAAGGGCTGCCATAGGGAAAATATTGGCAACCTCATTGTAGTCCGGCGAAACCTTTGCCGCAAGCTAGACCGGAATTTGGTGACCAAGTTTGGCGGCCTTAACCGCGAGGTAGCGTTGATTGGTGCGGTTTTTGGCCGCAATCAGCGGCAGCCGTTCGGTGACGGTGATGCCGTAGCGGGTCAGCTGGCAAATTTTGGCCGGGTTGTTGGTGAGAAGGCGCACCGTGCGGACGCGCAGGTGGTGCAGGATGTCGGCCGCGTCGCGGTAGTCGCGCTCATCGGCGGCAAACCCCAGGGCGAGATTGGCCTCAACGGTGTCCAAACCCTTGTCCTGCAGCGCGTAGGCGCGGATTTTATTGGTCAGTCCGATGCCCCGGCCTTCCTGGTTGAGATAGATGAGCAGCCCGCGCCGGGCGCGTGCAATTTTTTTGAGTGCGGTGTGCAGCTGGTCGGCACAGTCGCACTTGCGCGAGCCGAACGTGTCGCCGGTGAGGCACTGCGAGTGCAGGCGGGCGATCACGGCATTTCTGCCCGCGACGTTTCCCATCTGCAGCACCGCGTGTTCACGGCCGTGGCTGGTGAAGATGTGGATTTTGAATTTGCCAAATCGCGTGGGAAGATTGGCGGTCGCCGCCAGTCGGATCGGGGCGTAATTTTTTTTCGGCATAAAAATTATTTCGTTTTTCTCTTCAGCGTGCGGAGCAAGGTAATCATTTGTAGTGCGGTGTGTGCCGCTTCAATGCCTTTGTTACGGTCATTATTTCCGGCGCGCGCCTCGGCCTGCTCCTTGGTGTAGCAGGCGAGGACTTCCATGATGACCGGTACGCCGGTGGCAATGGCCACGTCTTGGCAGCCACGGGCGGCTTCGTTGGCAACCAATTCAAAGTGGTACGTTTCGCCTTTCAACACTATGCCGAGGGCAACAATGGCGTCAAAACTCCCCGCCGCCGCCAGATATTTCGCCAGAACTGGGATTTCCAGGGCACCGGGCACGGCAAATGCCTCAACGTTTTCTTTTGGCAGGCCGGCAGCCTGCAGGGTCGCCATGCAATGTCGTTCGAGATTGCGCGTTAATTCACCGTTATACTGGCTGGTGATGATCGCCACTTTTGCTTGCCCGGAGATTTTGGGGTTGATTTTTGCGGCGCGTGGAATTTGCTGCATAAAATTATCGTCTGCCAAGGCGTTGAAGGTAACGCGCGACCAGGTCAGCTTCGAGGTTGACACTATCGCCAACGCGTAAGTTCCCAAGCGTCGTTCGCTTCAGTGTTTCGGGAATCAGGCCGATGGTGAAATGGTTGCGGTGGATAGTGACGACCGTCAACGAGACGCCGTCGATGGCAATGGAGCCTTTTGATGCTACCAGATGCGCGATGGAGCGGGGAAGTGTAATCTCAAGTCTCCGACTTTGCCCCTGCCGCATGATTTTTGTTACCGCGCCGATGCCGTCCACATGACCTTGTACCAGATGTCCATCGAGCGGGTCGGAAAGCTTGAGCGGCAGTTCGAGATTTACTTGGCTTCCAACCGGCAACTTGCCGAGCGTTGTGACCCGCGCCGTCTCCGGCATCAATGAAGTTCTCAGTTCTGAATTCTTAATTTTAGATTCTGCAGTGAGGCACACGCCGTTGACCGCGAGGCTGCCGCCCGGCTGCAATTTTCTTGCTAGGTTGCGCGGAACAGATATAACCAGCCGCGCGCCTTCCCGTCCTGTAATTTTTCCCTGATGTCGGATAATGCCGGTAAACATAAAACCCCGACTTCTTCGGGGCTCAATGATAATTTTCCGCGCAAACGCGAAAAAAATTATGTTCCTTCTCTCATCCGGACTTTACCCCCACACTTATTTACGTAAGTGTGGGGGCTTACCGTCGGCTCCGGAGTTTCACCGGATCATGTCCGCCTTGGGCGGACTCGTGGGCTGTATCCCCACACCTACGGATAGGTGTGGGGATGTACCACCGATTGGGAATCCCCATCGTTACCGATGAGTCACCCTGCCCCGAAGGAATAGATGAATTGTGCGAATATTTTACCACCGGATTCGGCCGATGTCAATGAAATTATTCGGTGAATTTGAAGGTTGAGAGGATCTGTTTTATTATCTGCAAGTTTGAGCTACTACAAATTTCAAAATCATATATCTTTCCATCTTTTTCTGTATAATAATGAATTCCATCGCACCCCATTCCTACGTATGTATATTGAAACCAACTAATATTTCCAATTCTTTCCTGGACTTTTGTTTTTTCAAACTCTTCTTTTCCGATAATCCAAGTATGATTGCTTAATTTTAATACCGAATAACCTGATTCTACATTGCACGGAGTAATGGTTGGTTCGCTAAAACATTTTTTTTTATTTTCTTCTTCTGCCAATTTCATCAACTCTGACTGGAAGCTGATACTTTCCAAATCGACTGCTTTGTCGCTATACTCTTTAGCGATCCAATCTTTTGGAATTTTTATTTCAAACTCGAATTTTTCATTTGTATATGTTTGCCAGCCCGCGGTGTCGACAGTGGGTTCGGTGAATTTGAAGGTGGAGAGGATTCCTTGCCAGATCGCGTCGTTATCTTTAACAAACGTAGCCATATCGGTTGAGCACTCTTCTTTCATCGGTGAGCTCCAGCAGTCGCAACCGGCCGTGGTGTATTCAAATTGTATCTCGTAGGTTTTACCATTTTGCGTCAACGGAATACGGTATGCGGTGTCCCAGGCGCACTCGACGGCAAAAAAGTGAAAGGTTGTCTGCGTAGTTGCGACTTCGGCGACCGTCAGCGGTTGTTTGGTTTCCGAGTACTCATTGGGGTCAGGATTTTTAAGCCATTCACGGATCGGTTGGGGTTGGTACGTAGCCGCATCGAATACTTTGACCGTCAACTGCGGGTGGTAGGAGCCTCCCGTATCGCCTTCCCATTGGTCGGGCGTAGGACTCTCGGCTGATAGTACCACGTCATTGCCGGGTTCCGAGAATGGGGTGGTAATCCATGCCTTAGGGAGATTCACCGAAAATCCTTGTGCCGTGCTTTGGTATGTCTCCCAGCCTGTAGTGTCGGCGATAGGTGTCGGTGTGTCGCCAAAATCGATGTTGAGAAATTTTGTGGTGATATAGTTGGCCTGCCGTGAAAAAATATCCCGATCAACCTCCGGCCCGTACCATAGGGTCACCGTGTCATTGGTCAAATCATAGACGTGCACCGTCGCAACCACGGTGCACATTGTTCCCTCGATACATCGCTCCTCCCCGTTTTCCGGGTAGTATTCGCTGGACCCCAACACGATGAGCGTATTGTTGTCAATCCAAATGGCATCATCAAATCCGCAAGCAGGGCCGCAGAAAAGCAGTTGCTGTGCAACGCTACTCGCGGTATCTACGAGGGTGACCGAACTATCGGCGTCAAATGCTGCCCGGACGGTGCCGTTGACTTCAGTCAACTGCATGGACCCATAGGGGTCAACAAATGAAGTCCGGTCCGGCGAGTAAATGATAATTTTTTTCCGGAGTTTTTCCTGGGCAGTAGTGCCGTCATAAAGATAATTCCGCAGAACGCCAATGCTTCGTGAGCTGACGTTCTGAAAATTATCCAACGAGAAATTTGGGGTAATTTTTTGCCAATAGGAAACCCAGAGCGGTAATTTTGACTCGACCACTCCGCTGATATCTTGCCACACGAGTTGCTTTTCTGTCGCTGGCAACCAGACGAGCGTCTGGCGGGGGGAAATTGCGGTGAAGACGGAAATGATGGCGACCAGCGCTCCGAAGGTCGCCAAGCCAAGGCTCACGACGATGAGCCAAAAGAGATAGTTTTTTGCCCGCCAAGTGTTCATGGTTGGGAGACAGGAGGGGCGGGCGCGTCGGAGAGTACGCAGCGGCGTGCGATGCAGCGCGGGTACGGAGTGGCGCAGGCGTAACGGCACACTGCTCCCAGGTAGCCGGTGCAAAGGGTGCGGTATTGTTCCTGGTATTTCCATGCGTAGATTTTATTGACCGCCTCCCCGCATTCGCAGCTGTCGCAGCGGGTGGAAATTTTTGTGCAGTCGGCGTCCCCCAGGCAGAGTTGGTCAATGCCGCTCACGGCGAGTGACCCCGATGACGAGACCGTCGGCGGCGGGGTGCTCGCCTGGACCACAATGATTTCCCAAGGGGTCATGCCGATGGTGAGTGTACACACGGCCACCAGTCCGGCGAACGTGGCGATGCCCAGGCTCAAAATGAACACCCAAAAGAGGGTGTTGTGCGCGCGCCATGATTTGGTGACCATAGAGGATAAAGTTAGTGGATGATTCTCTATGTATCGTACCAAAAAGCGGACGGTAAATCCATCCATTAGACCAGCACGCTTTTTTGGGCCGGGGAAAATTTTTTTGAGCATTGACAAGGTTTCCAATATCCGCTTTGGTAGTGATACAGTATAAAAATCATGGCGTTCGCTTTATCGCAGGAACTTTATAATTCTTATTTCGATCTATGCGCATTACTATTTCCGTTTTGAAAGCCGATGTCGGTTCCATCGGCGGCCATACCTTGCCGTCACCGGCCATGCTCGCCGCCGCGCGCGAAGAAATCCAGCGCGGAATTGCCAGCGGCGTGCTGCTCGACGGTTTTGTGTCGCACACCGGTGACGATATCGCGCTGATCATGTCGCACGAGCGCGGCAATGACAGCACCGCGGTGCACCAGCTGGCCTGGCGCGCGTTTCAAAATGCCACGGCGGTCGCGGCGGAAGCCGGTTTGTACGGCGCCGGCCAGGACCTGTTGGTGGACGCGCCGTCGGGCAACTTGCGCGGCGCCGGACCCGCCGTTGCCGAGCTCACCTTTGAACATAATCCGGTCAAGACCAACAAGGTGCGGGCGTCGGAATCATTTTGCGTGTTCGCGGCGGACAAGTGCGGTCCGGGCGCGTACAATCTGCCGCTGTTTTTGTCATTTGCTGACCCGATGTACTCCGCCGGCTTGATGCTGCCGAAACTTTCCAAAGGTTTCCGGTTCAAAATCGTTGACATGGATAACACCGAGGGCGACAGCGTCATCGAGCTGAATGCCCCGGAGGACTACTACCAGATCACGGCGCTCCTGCGTGACAACGAGCGGTTCGGCATCGCCGAAATTCACGCGCGCGGCTTTGAACACCAGCCGGCGGCTGCCGTCTCCACCCAGCGGCTGCACAATATCGCCGGCACCTACACCGGCAAGGATGATCCGATTGCCATTGTCCGCAACCAGGGAATTTTTCCGGCGCCCGAAGAAATTCTGTCCACGTTTGCTAAGGCGCACTACGTGGGCGGCGGCGCGCGCGGTTCGCACGTCATGCCCTTGATGCCGGTCGCTCTCAACACCGCCGTGACCGGGTTGTACTGCATTCCGTTGGTTTCCTGCGTCGGGTTTTCTCTGAACGGCATCGGCCAGTTTTCGGGCAACTCCGTGGATTTTTTCAATAATACGGCGTGGGACATTGTGCGCCACCGGGCACAGGAGAAGGGCATCGCGCTGCGCGAGCAAGGCTGGTCGGGCGCGTCCATGCTGCCGTACACCGAGCTTGAGTACGGCGGGTTCCGCGACACGGTTGAGGGACTGCTTTCCCGCTTCAGGTTCGAGCACAAGACACCGCACGTCGTGCCGAAGAAATAGAAAAGGCGCTCCACTCGACAGGAGGGAGCGCCGCGGAAGGGTTTTTGCTGGACCGTCGGGGTGGATGTGGGGCTTCCTCTTGAACCTTGCATCCTCCGAATTGTTACGGCCAGGCTGGACTGGCTTCAGTTTCCCTTGGCTTTTCGCACACAGGCATCAGTCCAAGGTACTCAGCCTACCCTCAAGAGTTAACCACGAGCCAACTCTTTTCCAAACCGGACCAATAATGAATAGCATAAACAGTGGTTATTGTCAACTTTCATTAAGTAAATTAGCTGGTATTAGATAAAAAATTTAGCTCCATCAATGAGCCATTTTTTGTATAAAAAATCTCCCTCGGGTCTGGAGGGAGGGAGTTAGGCGCCGCTTGTGGCGGCGGCTAGCATGTGGGTGAGTATTGGGACTATCAGTGGCGCAACGTCATCCGGTACTTCGACTTCGAGCCTGCAGTTCTCGAGGAGCTCTTGAAGCCGAGCGGATGCGACGAGCGCTTGGCCGTATCTGACCTCACTCCCACTATCACCTTGCGGGAATATACTGCTGCTCGTGAGCTCCACGGCTTCACGCCGATGCCGCTGCGCAATTTGCAGTACTTGAAAGATCGCTCCGATCGTTGCTTTCATGGTAATCCCTCCAGAAAAGAACCGAATTGGTACCACCATGGTATTTGTCATTGATACCGGTGTCAAATTTAAAAAAAATTGCCGTCCGATTAAATATGGAAAATGCCCGGGGAGAGACTCGAACTCTCAAGCCCTTACGGGCAGGGGATTTTACCCCAAACCGCGTAGGGTTTGGGGTACCCGGCACCCCACGTGGTGCCGGGTAAGTGTTTTTATCCTTGGTTTCCGAAGTACCCGGGGCGGGATTTGAACCCGCAAGCCCTTTCGGGCAGGAGATTTTAAGTCTCCCGTGTATACCAGGTTTCACCACCCGGGCTCATGCGATCGATTCACGAATAATTTGTTTCAAACTACTTTTTCCTTTAGAGGTTTTGAAATATTTCTCTCTACGTATGGAGTCTGCCTTGGATTTGAAAGCTTCATAAAAAATGAGTTCAAAACCTTTCATTCTCCACGTGGTCCAAGTTTTTCCTTGGACATACTGTCGTAGTCTTGTCCTGAGGTCATCCGTCCTCCCGATGTATATTCGATTATGTATTTTACTGAGAAGAGCATACACATAATGCATATTTCTTTGGATTTTACCCCAAACCGCGTAGGGTTTGGGGCCGACGTGGTGCCGGGTAAGTCCCCCGCGTATACCATTCCGCCACCCGGGCGTTTTTTTGGACTTTTTAGTCTACCACGCACTTCTTACCATTACCATAGTACCATGTTACCATGATTTTATGGCCAAGCAACCGCTCCCGCCGCTCTATCTCGTCGTGCAAAACGTCCGCAGTATGTTTAATGTCGGGTCGCTGTTTCGCACGAGCGACGCGTTCGGCGTGACCAAAATTTATCTGGTCGGCATTACCGCGACGCCGCCGCGCCACGAAATTTCAAAAACCGCTTTGGGCGCCGAGTTGAACGTGCCGTGGGAGTATTTCAAAAACCCGCTGTCGCTCCTGCGGCAGCTGCGCAAAGACGGCGTGCGCATTGTGGCGCTTGAGACCGGCACGCAAAGCGTCGCGCTGCCGAAATATCGGCCGCGGTTTCCGCTGGCGCTCGTTTGCGGCCATGAAGTGCGCGGCATCAGCCCGGCCGTGCTGCGTTTTGCCGATGATGTCGTATCCATCCCGATGTTGGGGGAAAAGGAATCACTGAATGTGTCGGTGGCCGCGGGCGTGGCGCTGTACGCGCTGCGGTTTGGAAGTAGGAAGTAGGGAGAGGGTGGAGGGAGCAGATATTTGTTACCGACTATTTTGAGAGCGCAGAAAAGGCCAACAAACCTCCCATTTTGTCATTCCCGCGAAAGCGGGAATCCAGTAACGCAAGAAAAATTTATTTTTTCTGGATTCCGCATCTGGGTGCGGAATGACCATTTTTCTGCAACCCCATCTTAGTTAATATATTGACAAGCCGTCGTTTTTCTGGTAATCTACTCAATCGCACCTGAACAACGGTTTCCTGCCTTTTCTACGCGGTGTAGGATAGGCAAAAACCATCAACCCATTTCAAGGAGGAACTGCCATGCCAAAGCATGGAAATGCCTCGCCCTCGATCGGGCTGTTCGCCGAGTTCGCCGGCGCGGTCACACCCTGTCTGCCGCGGGATCTCAATCCTGTCGCCATGCAGCGATGGATCGAACCGGCTGGAAGGCCGGACCTACGCGAGTGCCTGCGGCGAGCGTTCAAAGAGGCTCCCACTTTTGTGGTGCGCACCGTCAAGATTTTGACGGTCACCTGCCTTGGTAACACCACGGCCTCGCAGCTCATCCCGCAGGGTGAGTCCACTCGGGTCAACGACCTCATTACCAACGAGCTCTTCCCCATTCAGCCCCACGCTCCGGCGACGTACGAGCTGGAGCTGTTCCAGTTCGTCAACCACGACCCGTCATGGGAAGACGTGCTCGTTGCACGGGCGCGCAGGAACCTCGATGAGCCCACCTCCGAGATGGGCTTCTGCCTGGGCATCCAGCACAGGGACGAGCAGCGCGAGCATCCCATCGTGATCACTCACCAGCCGGTGCGGGATCCGTTCGGCAACCTGGACGTCCTCGTTCTGCACGGCAGCGCTGGCTACCGCAAGCTTGACCTGCTCTGCACGGCCAGCAGGTGGCATCGTCGAGACCTCGTGTTCGTCGGGGTTCGCAAGGTAGCTGCTTAGCACCTGGATTCTCGATCCCTCATCTCGAACTTCTGTCCCTTGAATCCTTCGTCCCCCCAGACACTTTCTGTGTTTGGGGGATTTTTTTATATAAGGCAAGATCGAGTTGATTTTCTGCAAAATTATGCTACGATGCATCCAATTCCTTTCTTTGTATGCCAGCCAAAATTCCTCTCGGGTTGACCTTCGATGATGTCCTGCTGGTTCCGCAGGAGAGCGACGTTAACCCCTCAGGAGTTGAGGTGCGGACTTTTGCTGCGCGCGGGATTCCTCTCGAGATTCCCATTCTGTCGGCGGCCATGGATACCGTCACGGGCGCAGCTATGGCGGGAGCCTTGGCCAAAGCGGGCGGGCTGGGCGTGATCCATCGCAATTGCACGATCGAACAGGAGGTAGCAATGGTGAAAGAAGCGATGGCTGCGGCTGGCGGAAAACCCGTGGCCGCGGCGGTCGGACCGCGCGACACCGCGCGGGCGCTCGCTTTGGACTGCGCGGGTGCGGCCGTCATCGTTTTTGACTCCGCCCACGTGCACAAACCGGATTTGATCGCGATTATTAAAAAAGTGCGGCGGCAGATCAAGGCAAAAATCATCGTCGGCAATATTGTCACGGCCGCCGCGGCCAAAGCGCTCCTGCCGGTGGCCGACGGGCTCAAGGTGGGCGTCGGGCCGGGCTCGATCTGCACTACGCGGGTGGTGGCCGGCGTGGGCGTGCCGCAGCTGACCGCGGTCATGGACGTGGTGAAAGTTGCGCGGTCCAAAAAAATTCCCGTCATCGCCGACGGGGGGCTGCGTTTTAGCGGCGACATCGTGAAAGCCTTGGCTGCAGGAGCATCCGCGGTGATGCTGGGCGGGATGCTCGCCGGCACCGACGAAGCGCCCGGCGAAATCATCACCGTTGACGGCAAACCGTATAAATCTTATCGTGGCATGGGCAGTCTCGGCGCGATGGAAGTCGGCAAGAGTTCCGACCGTTATTTCCAGGCCGGCGGAAAGAAATATGTGCCGGAGGGCGTGGAAGCCGCTACGCCGTACCGCGGGAAACTCTCCGACGTGTTGTATCAGATCATCGGCGGGCTCAAGAGCGGCATGGGGTACGTCGGGGCCAAAGACATCCGCGAGCTCCAGCGCCGGGCGGAGTTTGTCCGGATCACAACTGCCGGACGCGAGGAATCGCACCCGCATACCGTGGCGTTCATTAAAGGCGCCCCCAACTACCAGCGGTGAAGTCTATGTCAACACACCACGCGATTATTCACGGGGCACCGCAGCCCCGCCTTGCCGAATTGCATTCGCATCTCGGCGCGTCGGTGGCGCCATCGATTTTGTGGTCGATCGCCCACGACCAGGGCATGAAGCTCCCGACCAAGGATTTTTGGGAATTTGAAAAGATGGTCGTCATCAAGGAGCCGTTCCGCGAGGGTCAGGGCGTGCGCCGCCTCGATGAAAAATATTATAAACTTTGCGAGCTGATCCAATCATCGCCGACGCCGCTGTTCAACGCCGTGCGCGGGGTCATCGGCGGTGCCTACCGCGCCAACAATATCGTGGTGCACGAGCTGCGCTTCAATCCCGCTAAACGGAACCGGGCGGGCGAGCGTGACCTCGACTACATCATCATTTCGGTCATCAACGGCATGGAGCGTGCGGTGCTCGAGTTTCCCGCCGTGTCGGCCGGAGTCATCATTGAGTTCGATCGGAATTTCAATTACCAGTTGAACACCACCCTGTACGAAAAAGCCTGCAAGTATCAGGGTCGGGGAATTATCGGCATTGACATCGCCGGTCCCCAGAATAATGCCTTCCATATAGAGGAATACGTTGACCTCCTGGTGGATGCCAAGCGGCGGGGATTCGGGGTGACCATCCACACCGGCGAAGAGGGGGGCCGCATGGACGAGATGAACACGGTGGTGGAGAAAATCTGCCCGCAGCGGATCGGGCATGGAATCTTGGCCGCGCGCGACAAGAAACTGATGGCAAAGATGGTGGAGCGGGGGATTGCCCTGGAGCTGTGCCCGACCAGCAACCTCAACATCGGCATTTTTGCCAACTGGGCCGAGCTCCGGAAAACCTACCGCGCGCTCTACGATGCCGGCGTGGTTTTGACCGTGAATACCGACGGGCCGGAGATGCACAACACCAACCTCAACCGCGAGCTCCAATTGCTGCAGGAAAACGGCGTCTTCACCGCGCCCGAGATCGAGCAGATCGTGGCGAACGCCTTCCAGGTTACGTTTGTGAAGTCCAACGAGCCCAATATTCCGTAACGAAAAAGATTGCCGCCAACAAAAAACGCCTCGCGTTCGCGGGGCATTTTTTGATGGAGCGGGTGAGCGGAGTCGAACCGCCGTCTCTACCTTGGCAAGGTAGCATAATAGCCGTTATACGACACCCGCGTTTGTTCCTCCACGAGAGGTTGTAGTTGGGAGTATACTGGAGCGTGAATTTTTTTTCAAGTGAACGCCGGAGTACCGAAAGCCCCGGCCTGAGGCCGGGGAGGAATGCGCCGCCCACATGCGAAGTGCGCTCACCCGGAGGCCGCTGGCTGCGGGGTTTACTCCGGCGTTGGTGCAGGAACGATTTCTATCATTTGGCCACCGCCGCCGGCCGGGATCTGATGCCGGAACGGCGATGTGGTCTCGTGTTCTTGGTACTGGCGCTGGCGCTGAATTTCGTCGAGGAGGTAGAACGGTTCGGTGTACACGGCATACACGCGCCATGCCGCGGTGATGCCGACCGCCAGTATGATGAAAATTTTTATCCAATCGCGCGGCGCGACGGAAGATTGGCGTCGGCGGGCCATGGCACGAGGGTTACTAGAAAATTTCTCCTCCGCTCGGGTTCACCCGGGGAGTCGGAGCGCCGATCGGCGGGAGCGTGGTGCTCTCGTACTCTCGAATCGCTTTCTCCCGTTGAATTTGGAAGGTCAGATCGAACGGCTGGGAGTAGAGGGTGAACACCTGGTACCAGGCAACCGCGGCGACGACCAGTAAGATGATGATTTTTACCCAGTCCGACCGCGTGATGATTTGGTTGAGGTGGATGTTCATGGTGGGTGATTCAAATTGCCAGTAACCGCCGGCGGTATTTTCCGTTGAGTTTAATGATACACGATGCCAAAAAAATGCACCAGACCTACGGCTTGGTTGCGCTGGACTTGGAAGTATTTGCGGAAGCGCGGCGGCGCTGCAAGTAGCGGGCGGTACCGGCGGCAATCATCACGCCAAGGGCAACGGCCGTGGGCAGTACGTAGTTTTTTCGTACCGGTGCACTACCGTTCTCGTCTGGACTTGGACTCGGGTCGCCGGAAGACTGCAGTGTCAGATCATTGGTGTCGCGCGGCCGCAGCCGCCAGGTATCTCCTTGGGCCAGGGCGATTCCCGCGACCACGCCGCGTTGCCCCACCGGGGGACGGACTTCATTGCCGGCGTTCGACCACAGGGCGACCGTGATTTCGCTGCTGCCGTCGTCGAACGTGAAATTTTTTCCATCGCCGCCGGTCACTTCGCCAACGACTTGCACCAAGGTTCCGCTGGACGTGGGTGTGAGTTCGGCAATTTGGCAGGTCCGCATCAGCGGCGGGGTGCCGGAGGAAATGACGCGGATGGCGGATGCGTCTTTGGCCTTGAGCCGGGGTTCGTCCTGGATGCGGCTGACGGTTCCGCTGACTTCCACGGTATCGCCGAGGGCCAGCGGCGGGAAGTCGCTGCGGTATTGGTACACTTGCATGCCGCCGGTCTCGTCGGCCAGGTAGAAGAATTGTTTTCCGATCTGGCCGGGGAGCGCAATGACCGTTCCGACGGCGGTGCGCGCGGCGTTGACGGCGGCCGCGCGCACGGCAGACACCGGGCTCACACGGCCGCTGCCGCGCACCGTGCCGCGCGGGGATGGTGATGGTTTCGGCGAGGCTTGAGGAGATGCAATGGGTGTCGGGGTTTTGTTCGGTGATGGGCTGGCGCTGACAGCAGCGCCGGAACCGGTGCCGGAACCAGAGCCAGCACTGGTGCCAGCAATGGTGCTGGCCGGGAGCGGAGGAGCGTTGGGCGTTGGCGACGGCAGCGGGGTGGGAGTGGCGGTCGGGGAAGGAGTTGGCGTTGCCGCGGGTGTGGACGCAGGCGTTGGCGTGGCAATGGCATTCGGCGCGCCGGGCGTCATGTTCGCGGTGACCGCAAAGTCCGCCAGACTGGAATTGGTCACCGCGCCGTCACGGCGGCGCGCGACTGACTGGCCGCTTTCGCCGGTCGGAGCGTTGTCGGCAATGTGCGCATCGTTCCAGTTGCCGTAGCTGACTTCATTGATGACGACGTTACCTTCGTCGAGGACTAGGATGTGGTCGCCGTCGTTGTTGAGGCTGCCGGCCGGTTCGACAATGAGAAATCCGCCGGCGGGGAGCTCGCCCGAGATGGTTTTTTTGGCGCCGGCTCCCTCCATTAATTTCCAGCCGTCGAGTTTGGCCGGGAGGGTACCGGCATTGTAGAGCTCGACCCACTCCTTTTGTCCGGACGCCGGGTCGGCGCAAAATTCATTGATCACTACCGACCGGCTGTAACGCTGGGGAACCGGCGTGGGATCGGGCGGTGGGGTCGGTGTCGGGAGCGGTGTAGGCGTTGCCGCTACGGAGGTGTCCGTCGTGGGTGTTGGTGTAAGTGTTGGAGTTGTGGCGGGAGGAGGCGCGGTTGCGCCGGCGTTGCTGTTGGCTTGTCCGGGTGTGCTGCCGGAAGCATTAGGCCACCAGTTGGTCGCGGTATAGTCGGTGAGAGTCGCGTGCGCGCGTTCCAGCGATGTCGCGGGTGCCGGCAGGTAGGTGAACTGTTCGATAAAATTGCCGGCATTATCTTTGAGTCCGATCTCCTCGCCGGATTCTTTTAATGTGCCCCACGAGCTGTCCAGTACGATGCCCGAGAATCCCGGATGATCGGCGAGAAAGACATCGGCTTTTTGGGCGATGATGGCGTAGGTGTTGGCCGGAATATTGAAGTCGCCTTGCTGGACGGTGAGGCCGTGGTTGGTCGCGTTCTCCCAAAATTTCCAGCCGGTCAGATCCACACCCGATCCGCCGGTGTTATAAATCTCCACCCATTCATGGTCGGTCGTTTCATACGCGCCAATTTCCGTGATGACCACCTGGGCGGAAACCGCCGTTGGTATCGCCAGCAGTACCGCGCCCGCGAGAGTGGATAATTTTGCCAGCATGAAAATATTGTAGCACAGGCACGCCGTCGGGTTGACACCATCACCTGAATTGGCAATGATGAGAGCGTTGGGCAAATTTTTGCCGGAGTGGTGAAACTGGTATACACGCTAGGTTTAGGGCCTAGTGCCGCAAGGCATGTGGGTTCGAGTCCCACCTCCGGCAAGGAAATATTTTTTCCGTGTTTTAAAAATTACAGGATTTCCTATGGACGACAAACAAAAAAATATCGAGCGCAAATCCCTCAAGGTTGAAATTCTGGAAAAAATGGGCGCGCTGGTGACCACCGGGTTCGGGATTGTGGCCGCCTTGGCGTGGAATGATTTTATCCGCGCGCTTTTTGCGCGGGTATTTCCCGAGCCTGGGAATAACCTGTTAGCAATGTTGGGATATGCCGTAGTGGTGACCGTGCTGATCGTACTGCTCACCGTCCAGATCGGCAGGCTGCTGGATCGGGCCAAAAAGATGCTCAACCGAGCGGAGAATGACGATTCTCAACGGCCGAAAGGCGGGGTGGCTTGACATATCCAAAAAGGGCCGTTATAATGAGGGACAGCATTATTAGCTTGATAGAGAGCAATCGCATATGGGTAGCAGAGCACTAAGTCTTAACGTCTCAAGCGACTGAGGTTTTCTCTTGTGCCCGCTAGCTCAGCCGCTCGAACAGCGGCTTTTTTAGTCTCTCAAGCACCAAAAAACTTTTCATCGCAGGCCGAACTGGTCTTTTCAAGGTCCGTTTCCCTGCGGTGGTAAGCACCTGGACGTTGACAACTGCATACCACCTCGTTGCGCTGGACGGTTCCAGTGCAGCGAGACGTGAGGTAATAACAAGCAATTTCGTTTGACCATGAGATTGCCGCAGTCCGTGAGCAACGGCGCGGTTCTTATGGTCGAGTAGCGAATAAGGGTAGATGGTGGATGCCTCGACACGGCAAGACGATGAAGGACGTAGCAGCCTGCGATAAGCTTCGGGGAGGTGGCAAGCAACCTTTGATCCGGAGATCTCCGAATGGGGTAACCCGGTCCGATGATGTCGGATCATTCCAACGTGAATTCATAGCGTTGGAAAGACAACCTGGTGAAGTGAAACATCTCAGTAACCAGTGGAAAAGAGAACAACAGCGCTAACTTTTTTAGCTTGTTAGCTTCGTAGCTTCTTAGGGGGTCGAGCAATCGATTTCCTAATGAGCTATCAGCTATAAGCTAGTGGGTTAGCATCATTCCCCTAGTAGTGGCGAGCGAACGGGGATCAGTCTAAACCTCCGTAACTTTACCGTCGGCGTGCTCCGCAAGGGGTGCGTTGGCGGCATAACGGGCGTCAGCCCATATGTTGCGGATGCGTTGTAAGGTATTGGCGGTTGAGCGCTGACGTGCTCAGGTAGGGTGATCCGATTATCGGTATAACTTCCCTAGTTGAACTCCCCTGGAACGGGGGGCCAGAGACGGTGAGAGCCCGGTAAGCAAAAGGGGTTATAACTCTACGGCTAGTACTCTTGAGTACCACGGGGCTCGAGAAACCCTGTGGGAACCCGGCGTGACTATGCGCTAAGACTAAATACTCTGCCGCGATCGATAGTGAACCAGTACCGTGAGGGAACGGTGAAAAGCAGCCCGGTGAGGGCGATGAAACAGTATCTGAAACCATCTACTTACAAGGAGTCGGAGTCCCGCGCAAGCGGGATGACGGCGTTCCTATTGAAGAATGAGCCAACGAGTTTGTCGTTGTTGCAAGTCTAACCCCGACAGGGGGGAGGCGTAGTGAAAGCGAGGCTGAACAGGCCGACCTAGCAGCACCGATAAGACCCGAAACCAGGCGAGCTAGCCATGACCAGGGTGAGCCCCGAGTAACATCGGGGGGAGGCCCGAACCCGTAAGCTGTGCAAAACTTTGGGATGAGTTGTGGCTAGGGGTGAAATTCCAATCGAGCTTGGTAATAGCTGGTTCTCCCCGAAATAGTTTAAGGACTAGCCTCGGATAGTACCCATGGGGGTAGAGCTACTGGATGGGGGGAGGTGGCGAAAGCCTACTTCTTCCAATCAAACTCCGAATACCATGGCGCAATGTCCGGGAGTAAGACTGTGGGGGCTAAGCTCCATTAGTCTAAAGGGAAACAGCCCAGACCGTCATCTAAGGTCCCCAAATCTCTGCTGAGTGTGAAAGGTGGTGATCCGACGTTAACAGCCAGGAGGTTGGCTTAGAAGCAGCCATCCTTTAAAGAAAGCGTAACAGCTCACTGGTCAAGTTGGGTTGCGCCGAAAATGTAACGGGGCTAAGCAGGGTACCGAAGGTACGGCTGTACTTGTTCTTCGGAACGAGTACGGGGTAGGGGAGCGTTCCGAACGCAGTGAAACCGGACCCGTGAGGGCTGGCGGAGCGTTCGGAAGTGAGAATGTTGGCATGAGTAGCACAAAGGCAGGTGAAAACCCTGCCCACCGAAAACCTAAGGGTTCCTGGGCACCGCAAATCGACCCAGGGTTAGTCGGTCCTAAGGCGAGGCCAATGGCGTAGCCGATGGATGAGCTGGTTAATATTCCAGCACTGCACTACGTTTTCGATGGGGTGACGCGGCGGCAAGAGTTCGGCGTCTATTGGTTTGGACGTCGCTGGTTGTTGGATGGCTCGGCGGCAAATCCCCGAGCGGAATTCCGACGGCTGGCGGGAGGGAAAGCTTCGGCCGACCCAACCGGACTGGAAACGCTGACAAGAAAAACCTCTAGAGTTAAGCGTAGCGCATCCGTACCGTAAACCGACGCAGGTAGGTTGGTAGAGTATACCAAGGTGTACGAGAGAACTCTCGTTAAGGAACTCGGCAAAAAAGCGTTCGTAAGTTCGCGATAAGAACTGGTCCGATTCGTCGGACTCGCAGCGAACGATCTCAAGTGACTGTTTACCAAAAACACAGGTCCCTGCTAAAGCGAAAGCTGATGTATAGGGGCTGATGCCTGGCCAGTGTCAGAACGTTAAGGGGAGAGGTCATGTCCGCAAGGACGGCAGCCTTGATCCGAAGCGCTGATGAACGCCGGCGATAACTATAATCGTCCTAAGGTAGCGAAATCCCTTGTCGGGTGAGTTCCGACCCGCACGAATGGCATAACAACTTGAGAACTGTCTTAACGAGCGACTCGGCGAAATTGCAAGACCCGTGAAGATGCGGGTTACCCACGGTAGGACGAAAAGACCCCGTGAAGCTTTACTATAACTTGCTACTGGTGCCGCGCCGTACCTGTTCAGCATAGGTGGGAGATCCGCCGCAAGGCGGGTCAACAATGAGATACCACCCTGGTGCGATGCGACCCCTAACCCACGGCCGTGAATCCGGCCAGGGGACCGTAGCTGGTGGGTAGTTTAACTGGGGCGGTTGCCTCCTAAACAGTAACGGAGGCGTTTACAAAGGTTGGCTAGGCGCGGATGGAAATCGCGCCGGTCGGGCAAACCCATAAGCCAGCTTTACTGCGAGACTCACCAGTCGAGCAGTCGCGAAAGCGGAAGTTAGTGATCCGACCGTACGAAATAGGACGGCGGAAGCTCATCGGATAAAAGCTACTCCGGGGATAACAGGCTAGTCTGGTCCAAGAGTCCACATCGACGACCAGGTTCGGCACCTCGATGTCGGCCCGTCGCATCCTGGGGGTGGAGAAGCTCCCAAGGGTTTGGCTGTTCGCCAATTAAAGCGGTACGCGCGCTGGGTTCAGAACGTCGTGAGACAGTTCGGTCTCCTGTCCTCCGTGGGCGTAGAAATTTGAGGAGTCCCATCTCTAGTACGAGAGGACCGAGATGGACGAACCTCTCGTGTACCAGTTGTCCCACCAGGGGCATCGCTGGGTAGCGACGTTCGGTTTCGATAAGCGCTGAAAGCATCTAAGCGCGAAGCGGTCTCCAAGATTAGATTTCATTATAGGCCCCCGCGAGATGAGCGGGTTGATAGGCCCACGGTGTAAGCCCCGCGAGGGGTTGAGCCTAAGGGTACTAATCGGCCGATGCTACTTGACCATAAGAACGGCGCCGCGGCTGTGCGGCAATGCTTGCGATTACCTCCCATTCAACTCTGCGCTTGAGCGCAGCGTTCTCGGTGCCTTCGGCGGAGTGGAACCACCCGTTCCCATCCCGAACACGGCAGTTAAGCACTCTAGCGCCGATGATAGTCCTTCTGGGCGAAAGTAGGTCGGTGCCGAGAACATTGCGCTCAAGATGATATGAGAAACCCGCTGCGTGCGGGTTTTTTTGGTGTTCTGGCGCGCGCTCTTGCCATGTTTCCTGCGCAGCGTTAAAATGAGTACCTCAATGCATTAACCTATTTTTTATGTCACGCCTTCGTCTCACCATTACCCTGAAAAATGAGCTGGTCAAACAGCTCGATAAATTCATTGACGGCTCCAAGATTCGGAACCGTTCGCACGCCATCGAGTATCTCCTGACCAAGGGTTTTGGCCCGGGGGTTTCACGCGCGCTGATCTTGGCCGGCGGCCGCGGGCAGGCCTTGCGGCCGTTCACCTACGAGATGCCTAAGTGCATGCTGCCGGTGTCCGGCCGGCCGCTGCTCGAGCACGTCATCGCGCTGCTGCGCAAGCATGAGGTCCGCGACCTGGTGGTATCGGTCGGGAGTCTGGGCGCAAAGATCAAAGAGCACTTCGGCGACGGCAGCAAGTTCGGGGTCGCGATCCGCTACCTTGACCAGGGCGACGCGGAGACCGGCACGGCGCAGCCCGTGCGGCAGGCCAAAAAACTTTTCGGTGCCGAACCGTTCTTCTGCTACTATGGGGATGTCCTCGCCGAAATCGACCTGAATGATCTCGCGGAGTTCCATCTGGTCAACAAGGGCGTCGTGACCGTCGCGCTGACGTCGGTGGCCAAGGCTTCCGACTGGGGCGTGGTCGCGCTCCATGGCTCGAAAGTTTTGAACTTCCAGGAAAAACCCGGTACGAAACCGAGCCTGTCGCACGTGATCAACGCCGGCATTTATATCTTTGACCCCGAAATTTTTGAGGCGATCACTCCGCGCGACCGATCGCTGGAGTCGGATGTGTTCCCGAAGCTCGCAACCACCGGCCGGTTCTTCGGTTTTCCGTTCGAGGGCAAGTGGTTTGACGTCGGCACGCCGGAGATTTACGAACAAGCCGTCAAGGAGTGGGGGAAGGGAAGCGGCACGGCAAAGTAATCAACAGGTGGGGGGTTGACATACTTGTATGATGAAGTATGATGATTTTATCGTAGAAGAATATGTCGTTTTTTTGCCAGTATTTAGCAAAAAATATTCTTTACCGGCCGATGGATAATACGAAATATCGTACTCTTGAGCTTTCCTCACTGGTGGTGTTCAAATTTTGATGCTTTGCGAGATGATCGCAAGGCATTTTTCTGTTCGAGCGCACGCGTCAAAAGACTGAAAGCCCACCGTCGGTCTTTCCCTCGTGCTCTTTGAACATAGAACTTTAAAAACGTAATACGTTCGTTCACGTCGTGATAAGGTTAGGGTTTCGTTTTCCTTGGCAATGGAAGCGTGAGTATATTGGAGTTCATCGTGAATTCCAAATTTCCATCGCCATGAGCGCACAGAGGCAGACGGTTCTGCCAGAGGAGGAGGCGCGGTGCGCAACGCCGAAAGAGTCCACGGAGGGGCAGGCCAGCTCAGCAAGGAGATTCTGGCCCGGCGTACGGAGTGGAAGAGGGTTAAGCTCGGTTCCCACGCGATCGTCTATCGGACGAAGGTTGGAGGAGATTCATTCGTTGTCAAAGAAATCCGTAAAGATTTCGCCGATGAGGAGCAGGTTCGTCTGCTCGGCGCCGATATGGTGGCCTACGCTGAGCAGCTGAACGCAGCCGGCGTACCGGCGCCCGTCCCGCTGGAAACCTGCCCGATCCGGTACGAAGACGACGACGCGCTGTACCTCGTCACCATCGACCCGGACGTCGGCGACGACGTCGAAACGCACATCCGAGAAGGAGAGGAGGGCAACTGCCTGCGCATCGTGCGCGATATGCTCGAGATCGTCGGTGAACTGTTTCGGCAGACTACCCCTACGGGTACTTCCGAACTCGTCATCGGCATCGATCCGAAGCCGGCGAACTTTGTCCGCGATCATTCGCGGGCGATGTCCTACGTGGATTTGATGCCGCCGCGGTTCCGTAAGCTCGGTCGGCCGATCGTCGAGTATCCGGAACCGAAGTCCCGGCGAGGGTTTGACCTCGCCTACTTCCGCCACTACGACCAGCGCGGGCTGCTGGAAGTGCTGCGTACGCAGCTCTGCCGGCTACGGCCCAGCTGCCGCCGCGAGTTCGTCGGAGCCATTCAGGAGTTCGCGGGAGCCTTTGGCCCCCGTCTCACCGACCACCTGCGTGAGTTCCCCGGCACGTTGTTCAGCACGGCGGCCACCCGTCGTCGGGAGGAGATCGTCGTCGGTCTCCCGGACGATGCGATGTACCCCGTGCGGGACATTGCCTGCCAGCTCGCCTTCGAGCACCCCGACCGCTGCAGCGATGAGACGCTGCAAACGATCTTCGATCTCTCCCACTTCCATGCGGATACGCCTGATCCGGATCGCATGAACAAGGCGAAGCGCATGCTGTTGGAGATCGTCGTCGATCATCCGTCCCGTACCGCTCTTTGAGCGCCAGACAGCCAAGGACGCACCTGCTTCCTTGGCTCTTTTTTATCCTGAGCACGCCATTGGTTTGACAGTGGGGATGAACGCGGTACAATATTTTCGCTTACGTCCTTCCGGTGTGCACGACACCGGTAACCGGATATTCTCCCATGTCCCCGCAGTTCCCCCGACGTTTCCTTGTCCTGGTCATTGACGGCCTTGGTGTCGGGGAGATGGATGATGTCGCGTCCACCCGTCCGCAAGATCGCGGGGCGCATACGTTGCGTCACGTGCTGGCGCACGGTGCCGGCACCCGCTTGCCGACGCTGGAGTCGATCGGCGCAATCCGGTATTTTCTCTCCGGTATTTTTGCGCCGGTCCCGTATCGGGACATTCCGGTTTCGTTCGGAAAATGCCGGCTGGCGCATTTTGGCGCAGATACGTACGCCGGCCACCAAGAATTGGCCGGCACGATTCCCAAGCCGCCCGTCCGACAATTCGTGCGGGAGGTGCGGCCGACTTTGCAGTCCGCACTGGAGGCCGCTGGTTTTTCCGTGCGGTGGACCGGGAAATACCTCGTCGTTGACGACGTCATTGCGATCGCTGATAACATCGAGACGGACTATGGTCTCAACATCAATGTGGTAGGCTGCCTTGACCGCGTTGATTTTGACGCGATTGTGCGGGTGGGCCAGACGGTGCGCACCCAAGTCCAGGTTGGGCGCATCATCACCATGGGTGGTGTGGGCATAACTCCGAAAGATTTTGACCGTTGTCTGGAAATTAAGGAACGCGACGGGTACACCGCCTGGGGCATCAATATCCCGGCTCTCAATATTTATAACGAGCAATACCGGGTCATCCATATCGGTTTTGGCGTCAATCCGGAAGTCCAGGTCACGCAAATACTGGTGCGGCGGGGAATCCCCGTCGTCCTGATCGGCAAAGCTGCCGATTTCATTCGGGCCGACAACGCCGTCTACCATCCGGAAGTTTTGACGCCGCTCGTTTTAGAAGAGGCTTTGCGGCACTTCCGCCGGTTAGAGCGGGGGTTTATCTTCGCCAACGCTCAAGAGACGGATTTAGCCGGCCATCGGCAGGATACCCCGCGGTACGCGGATCTGCTGGTGCGTATCGATGCGTTCCTGCCGCGGATTTTGGAGCAGATGGGGCCGGAAGATGTGCTGCTTGTCACGGGGGACCATGGGAATGATCCCACCATCGGCCATACAAATCATACGCGCGAACGGACCCCGGTAATCGTTTTTTCGCGGAATTTTTCGTCGCGTCACCTTGGTGAACGGGCGACGCTTGCGGATGTCGGGGCGACGGTGGCCAAATATTTTGGCGCGCCGCTGCCCGAAAGCGGCACGCCGATGTTTGGCTAGCGGTTTCGGAATCTTGAGGCCGGGTGATGGTTCGCGGGAAAATTTTTTCCGGAGCTTCCCTTGACGAACGGGCGAGTTTCGCGTAATTTGAGAGGACGCATTTTTTGTATTTTCCGTTGGTTCTCATGGAGTAGGAGTTCTGATGCGTATTCCGATCTTTGACATCGACGACACGCTTCTGCCGACCCGTAATCCGGCACACGTGGGCGCACTCGTCTTGGCGTGCAATGCGATTTGTGGGACATCGGTTACTGCTGCCGACTTTCAGCGCAGCGTTCCGGGCATGATCGACCCCCAGATCGTCGCCATGTTGCTCCGCGCGCAGGGGTTAAGCGATGCTCAGATCACACCATGTTTACCGCGCATACTGGCGACCATGGTTGATCATTTCGATCAGCACGCGGCAGAGCATCCCGGCCACTACGTTCCGCTGCCCGGCGTCGTCGAGACGCTGCGGCAGCTCGGCGATTACGGCATACCGGCCGGCGTCTTGACCGGCAACATCGAGCGTATCGGGTGGCGCAAGCTCGAGCTGGCGGGTTTACGTGCGTATTTTTCCTTCGGGGCGTTCAGCGATAAGGCCGAGCATCGCGCGCAGCTGGTACCGATTGCGTACCGTCGCGTGCAAGCGCTTGGCGTCCATGAGCCCGCACTCGTGATCGTCGGCGACTCTACGCGCGACATCGCTTGTGCGAAGGAAGCATGCATCGTGGGCGTCGGTGTCGCTTCGGGTGAGAGCACGGTTGCCGAACTGACTGCGGCGGGCGCCGACCTGGTGATTTCATCCCTGCAAGAGCACCGGCGTTTCCTCGAGTTCCTTCAGCGCTGAACGCCGCACTATTGCACTGCCGCGTCAGTACCAGCTCAGCTGAGCTGGTTTTTTTATCCGCCCGGATATTCTTCCGGGAAAATTTTTTACGTTGACGCTTGACGTCGGGATTGAATCATGGTAACGTCAGATACTCACATCGCATTGCGGTGTGGGCCAATACCGGCTGCTGCAGGAGCAGCCTTGAACATTTGGCAATTCGTTACAGGAGAGGAGATTCTCATGGCGTACATCCACGTGCTACTGGACCTCGACGGTGTGGTGTGCCGCTGGCCGCACCAGCAGGTCGCCGATTGGGAGGGCAAGTCCGCCTTGCTCTTATGGCTCGCGGCACAGCAACGCAAGGGGGGGGTGGAATTCCGGTTTCTCCCCATCACCAACCGCCCTGCCGGTCACCTGCAGTACGTCTGCTACGACTGGCACGTCGCGAGCGGCGTCTGCATCGCCGAGAGCGGCGGCGCGGCCTATTTCCCCGCCACCAATACCCAGCGGGGGAATCCGCGGTTCGAGGAGTTCCGGACGGTCTGGCGGCCGCGCATCGCCGCCGCCATCGCCGCAGGACTTGCAGGGGATTACGGCCATGGCGGTCGTTTCCAGGACGAACCTGCCGGCCGGCTCGTGACGCTGGAAGTGATCGCCGAAAACCGGCAAGACGACCTGCGCGAGCTCGAGCTGCGCCTGCGCGAGATCCTCGCTCCATTCGAAGTACACATCCGCTGGGAGGTGGGGAAAAGCGTGGTCATCTATCCCGCCGACTGCGACAAGGTCGCAGGCTTGCGGTGGCTTCCCGCCATCTACCATTCCCGGAGCGGCGATATGCTCAATTGGGAGCGAACGCTGTTTGTCGCCGACGGTCAGCGCGACATCGCGGCCGCGCAGTACGTCGCGCGACAGGGCGGAAATGTTGCCGCGGTGGGTGGATCCCACCCCGACTACACGGCGGCCGTGCGGAAGCTGGGCGGCTTGGTCGTTCCTTCGTCCTATGAGCGGGGGTTGCTGGAGATCCTCCAGCAGTGCTGCAAGCTGGCGTAGCGGAATTCCGCTGGCGCCAACGTCGTGAGCACCTGGTCACCGGGTGCTCTCTTTTTTATTTCGGGCGCATCCGGCTTTTGACCGCATCATGAGCACCGTGCGTTTCGTTTGTATCACTTTTCGGCCATCAAAAACCCGGCGCGGATTCGCGCCGGGTTTGTCACTTGGTCGCGCGGAAATTTTTTAATTACCCTTGGCCAGCTGCGCCTTGAAGTAGTCCACCCACGGAATGGCGTTGGGGTCGGCGACGTGGTTGAGTGCGGCCAGGTAGAAGCTCGTGTAGCTGCCGAATTGGAGCATTTCGCCCGTGAGGGCGAACGGGTCGGACGATGCCGCGTCATACTGGAAGGTCGGGAATCCTTGTTTTTCGAAGACCTCGCGGGTGATGCCAAATCGTTTTTGAATCCGCGGCGGGTACATTGGTGAAGTCAGGAACACCACCAGCATCTGTTTGGCGAGTTTGGGCGGGTTGACGAGCCCCTCCAGGAGGTGGTGGTTAAGTTCGGGCAGGGTGGCGTAGGTGACGTAGTGCTTGGCGCTCTCGTTGCACTGGTTGGCGAACGTATGGGCATGGCCGGTCAGCTGCGGGGCGGCGATCACCAAAATTTGGCGGCCGTGCATTTCCTGTGCCAGGAGTTTGGCCGGATTTTTTTCCGCCGGCACCTCGAACCCGAATTGCGCCTGGGCGGCCGCCAGCGCTGCGGAAAACTGGCCGGTATCATGGCTGCCGAACGGCAAGACATCTGCTTTGCCGAGCACTGCCCAGAGCGCCGTGAGCGTGTAGCCCAAGCCGAGCCGCGGCTGTCCGGATGGATTGAAGCGGGGTTCGAACTGGAACACCGGCGCGTTGTGCTGGCGGGCGGCCGCAACGAGTTTGCCGCCGCTGGCGATGGCCACCACCTTGGCCTGACGCTGGACGGCGTGCTCCAGCGATGCGACCGTTTCCTCCGTGCCGCCGGAGTAGCTGCAAGCGATAAACAGCGTCTGCGGTCCGACGATCGAAGGTACCGTGTAGTCGTGGGTGAGCGTGAACGGCGTCTTCATGCGATCGGAAAAAACCGATTGCAGGATGTCGGCGCCAAGTCCCGAGCCGCCCATGCCGTTGATTATCGTGGCGTGCGCCTGCTGGAATGATGCCGGCAATTCGAACCGCGCCGCGTCGTCGATGACCTGATTGCACTGTTTGGACAAGTTGAGGATGGATTGCGCGTACGAAGAGAAAGTGCCGCTGGTTAATGTTGCGGCGTCGTCAAGAATATTTTTCGCAACGCTCGGCCGTGCGGATTTGGCGGGACGGTTGGCCTTGGTCATACGAGAGGGTAGTGTTATCTCGATAAGATGCCGCATTACATTCGGCACGGTATACTGTTTTTCTACCGTAAATATGGTGGACAGTCAAACGGAAAAATGATGCCGGGTCATGCCGATTCGTTTCTTTTTAGCCTCCAAAACAGTGGATGGTTGTGGTGCTGGTATTCGGGTATTAATCATACATTGTAATAGTATTTATTGACAAAATGGTATATATTATTTGGCTTATTTCAGTCTATAATTATAATTATCCACAATATGTGTAGAAAAATGTTTGACAAACAAGCAGGGAGCGGATACAGTATCACGCATGACTGAAAAAGTACTCAAACAGCTTGGTTTTTCCGACAAAGAAGTGGCCGTGTATTTGGCGTGTCTGCGGCTGGGGCCGTCGCCGGTCCGGCGCATCGCACTGGAGGCCGGTATCAACCGCGGAACTACCTATGATATCCTGCGTGCGTTCATCGGCAACGGCTTGGTAAGCTACTACCATCAGGAAAAAAAGCAGTATTTCATTGCCGAGGATCCGGGAAAACTCACCGATGTGGTGCGCCGGCGGGAAGAAGAGCTCACGTCGCTGCGGCAGACGCTGGTTGATGTGGTGCCGCAGCTGCGGTCGATGCACGATACCGCGGGCGGCAAGCCGGTCGCGCGTTTCTCCGAAGGACACATCGGCGTGAAAGGGATTCTCACCGACGTTCTTGCCGTTTGCCGTTCCGCTAATCCGCGGGAATATCTGGTGTATTCGTCGGCGCAAATCCGCGAGCATCTCTACAAGCTCTACCCAAACTTCACCAAAGATCGCATCAAGGCCGGTGTTAAGGTGAAAGTGATTGCCTTGGGTCCCGGCGGGGAGACGCGAGGGCTGGACGAGCGGCGGTGGCTGCCGACGGCCGAGCCGGCGCCGACATATCAAATCATTTACGCCGATAAATTTTCCCTCATCACCGTGGATGGCGGCGGTACGCCGCTGGGCGTGACCATCGAGGATAAAAATCTTGCGCAAACCCAGCGGCTGTTGTTTAACGCGCTGTGGGATAAACTGTAATTTCTATTTATGTGCGGCATCGTCGGTTACGTCGGTAAAAAGCAAATCGTGCCAACGTTGATGCGCGGCCTGCAGCGGCTGGAGTACCGCGGCTATGATTCGGCCGGCGTCGCCTGGCAGCACGAAGGCGGCCTGATGGTCGTGAAAAGTCCCGGCAAATTGGAGCAACTCGCCGCCAAGCTCGGCAGCCAGGTCAACCACGACGGCAAACTCGCCGATACTCTGCAGGTCGGTATCGCGCACACCCGCTGGGCCACCCACGGCGGCCCCACCGAGGTCAACGCACACCCGCACACCGGCTGCCGCCGCAAGCTGCAGGTCGTGCACAACGGCATCATTGAAAATTTCGCCGGCTTGAAAGCTAAACTTGAAGAACGCGGGCACAAGTTTTCTTCGGAAACCGATACCGAGGTGCTGGCGCATTTGTTTGAAGATCATCTGGACAGTGGCGACACACTGGAGCAGGCGGTCCGCCACGGCTTGCGGCAGGTGCGCGGCACTTACGGAATCTTAGTGATGGACCCGGCGACGCCCCGGCAGATTGTTGCGGCACGCCACGGCAGTCCGCTGGTGGTGGGTGTGGGCGACGGCGAATACATCATCGCGTCCGACATTTCGCCCATCATTGAACACACCAGCAAAGTAGTCTATCTGGAAGACGGGGAAATGGCCACGGTGTCAGAAAGAGGCTTGCAGATCGTGAAAATTGCCAACCATGAGGTCGTAGAGCGCGAGCACGAATCGGTCGAGTGGACCGTGGATGACGTGGAGCGCGGCGGGTACGCCCACTACATGCTCAAAGAGATCGTCGAGCAGCCGGCCGCGGTGACGGCGGCCCAGCAGGGGCGAAGCATTCCGGACCGCGGGCTGGCCAAGCTCGGCGGGCTGGAACTGGCCGTGGACCGGCTCGCCAAAGTGCAGCGGGTGACGATACTCGCGTGCGGCACGGCCTACCACGCGGGGCTGGTGGGCGAGGACATGCTGG
>JAQTQO010000048.1 GCA_028712155.1 Patescibacteria group bacterium
GCCGCCGATGGCGACGTTCGCCGACGGCGTGAGGCCGCCCGACGGCTGCAGGTTGGTGGCGTCCAGAGCGGAGCTCTGGTACACCTTGCCCGCTACCGTGGCAGCAGCGCTCCCGACTTTCGCATAACGGAACCCGCGGCCTCCCGCGGTTTCCACGTACGCGCCGATATCGTGTAAGGCGGTCGAGGATTCCTCCCAGATGCCTTGCGCGACGATCGTGACGGGGCCGGTTAATGCAGTTTGATTGCTCATGGTTGTTGTGCGTGATTACTTAGTAATTGGATCGGACACTCGACCTAGGTCCGAATGATCTCGCCGGACTCACCGGCCGTGGTCGTTTCGCCCCAGTTGCCGGCCATCCACACGGTGGTCGGAACTTTGGCACCTGTTCCGGCGGCCGCGAAGGTCACCGGGCTGCCGGTGGCAGCGGTCAGGGAACCGAAGTAGTTGTCAGCCAATAGGCCGATGCAACCAGTCAGGTCCATAAACCGAGCATTCGTTCCCGATCCTACATTCGGGAGATCAGGGAAAAAGTTGTGCACAATGTGCACGCCATTCACTCCGGAACCACCCGCCAGGTAGATGTTGCAATCCACGCTCGCAGCCGGTCCGCTGAAGTGGTTGTCCTCGATGATGAGGTCCTGCACAACATCGACGCCCGTCCCTTTCAGGACGATATCGCCGACGTTCTTGTAGAACCGATTGCCAATGATCTGCGCTTGCCATCCGCCGCCGTTGGCAGACCATTGAATGGCACCGCCAGTCGCGGCGTTGGTTGCTGTCGTGCCCTTGCAGTTCTTGAAGTGGCAGCCAGCGATCGTGGTTCCGAACGCAGTCTTAGTCGCTCCGCCGTCGTCATCAATCAAGATGCCGCCGCCGGTCGCGCCTGCGCCGTTGAAGCCCAGGTTAGCGATCAGACATCCGGCCGACCGAATGGTGAGTAATGCGGAGGTCGTGGTGGACCCCACTTTGATTTGGGGCAGACCGCCCTGCGTGCGGCCGCGGCTGACACCCACGAGAGACAGCTGCGATTTTCCGTCCGGAATGACGATGTTCTCGGTGTAACTCACCGGGTCAGTCGCCGTTCCGCCTAATCCGTTCGCGGCCAGACAGGTCTTTTCCGCGATCATGATTAGGTCACCAGAGGTGGCGGCCGTGACGGCCGCTTGGATGGTGGTGTAAGCATCCTCCCAGGTGGTGCCGGATCCGCCAGACGACTTGTCGCCGTCGACGAATATCACCCTTCCGCTGGATAACGGCGCACCAATCCCCGCGATCTCATCGGGGTAGATTTTCGCGCCGTATTTCAGTGCTGGGACGTAGTCGCGTAGTCGTTGCATGGTAGTTTTTGTCGCTTAACCCTCTCCCGTAGCAATGCTCGGGGTCAAGGGGAAACCATTTAGACGCCGGTGATGCCCGTCAGTTTGCCATGGCGCTTCGGATTGCGCGTGATGAACTGACCGCCGAAGTAGACGTGGCCAACCACGCCGGCCGCGTTGGCCGGAATGATCCAGTCGCTCCAGCTGAACCCCAGGCCCATCGGTGCGTCGTAATCGTTCCCTTCGACTTGGGATTTGTAGGCCACGGGTTTGGCGAATTTGTACGGGAGGGCGTACCAGTCGATATCATCCTCGCGCACGGCGATCAGGGCACCGGAGGTGCACTTTTCGTCCATGAGCACCGGCTTGCCGTTGTAGGCCAAGGCGGTGAATCCCGTGCCGGCGGACAGCCCCTTCATGAGGGAGGCGTCCTTGGTGATCCGCTCTTGCGGGCGGAGCAGCTGGCCGTAGAAGTTGAAGATCGCTTCCGTGGTGTAGAACGCCGTCGGCTTCTGCGAGCCGGTCGCGGTGTTGATCCACAGCGTGTCAACCTTCGCCAGAGTCAACGTGCCGCCGGAGGCGGTCACGGTGCTCTTGAGAGTCGTGTAGGTTCCGCGGGCGAGGCCGCCGATGGAGGCGACGGACGTGCCGTCATCAACCAAGGCTGCCAGGCCGAGCGGGTCCTTCGACCCGTTGCCCGTGCCATCCGCATAGAAGATGGTGCCGAGGTCATCGGCCATATCTTCCGTGTCGGATTGAATCGTGAGCTTCATGAGGTCGAGAATTTTCGCATCCGTGTCGGCAACAGAAAGCTCATCACCCGGCAGGGCGCAGGTGATCTGGTAGAAGCTGGGCGTGAATTCCATGAACTGGCGGTTGTCCGTGGCGGCCACCGAGAAGGTGTCCATGCCGCGGAACGACTGGCCAGTGGTATTCTTCGAGACCTTGACGGGTACTCGCAGCGTCCGCCCGCTCCACTTTTTCGCAGCGCGCACAACGCGCTGGAACATGACGTTCGATCCAAGGATCGTGTCGACTACAAATGGCAGGTATTCGGTCTGCACCGTAGTCTGGACACGTTGCCCGTATAATTCGGTCATGGTGGTAGGTGGTTATTTTAGTCAATTCGGTCGGTGCCCACCTAAATTTTTTCTACCACGGCCGGCTTTTTTTGAAGTCTGCCGAGGTTTTGTAGGGGGCCGGTTTTGTTTCGCCTCTCGCTTCGGAGCCGGTCGCTCCGGCGATCACTTTCCTCGCCCCGGGCTTTGACGGAGTTCCGCCGCCGCTTCGCATCATTCGCCATCCCGCGCGGTAATTCCA
This sequence comes from Patescibacteria group bacterium, assembly GCA_028712155.1. Taxonomy (GTDB): domain Bacteria; phylum Patescibacteriota; class Patescibacteriia; order Buchananbacterales; family GWA2-38-13; genus VMFR01. Next base: position 2,640 of record JAQTQO010000048.1, read on the forward strand.
CCGTCCTTGGCTGTCGACGAGATCATTGTCCATGACAATTTTCAGAAGTTTATTGGGATCAACCTTTTCCCCACTCGGGTTGATGGTTTGATCGCCTTCGATGAAAGCAATCTCGCCTTTCATGTAGGTCGTTGCTTCCGCGACCGCTTTTTCCTGCTGCGTATGCTCGGAGGTCAGCCGCGTATACGCGCGTTCCTCGGCGTTTTTCAGCTCGGCATCGCGGTCGGACCGGTAAGCATCCCATTGCTCCTGGGTTCCCCCGAACCATGAAGGGATTTTGGTTTGTTCGGCATTGTCTTTGCGGGCATTGCCAAACTCCTCGCGAATCTGCCTCAGGTCCTCTTGGTGACGCGATTCCTGCGTGTTGAACCGATTTTCCCATTCCCTCTCGCGCTCGAGCCACCGGGGGTGTTGATGGAACGGCTTGTCTTTGTCTGGATCTGGCTGGTTATTTCCACTTTCCCCGCCAGCCGACGGGTCGCCTTCCCCTTCGTTTGTTTCGTCTGGCGAGGACTCGGAGTCATCGTTCTCCGATTCCGGCTTGAGGTCGATTTCGCCCTCTTGCGGGACATCTGCCATTTTTTCTGCCATAGAATTTCTGCGATCTGCGTTTTGTACCTGCGCCGCAGAACGAGAGCGCATTTAACGTTTTAAAGTATAGCATTTTGGAAAGGGTCGGGGGAAGGAAGTTCTTTTTTGTTTATGGTAGCGCCGCAGCGCGTGGGTAATTGCGTCTCTGCGGACTTCCTCCCCCCAGCTCCAAAGAGCTAGATTGGATCACCTCCCCTCTAAGGGTTTGGCGGCCAGGTATGCCGACTTCGAAAAATCAGCACGCCCAGACGGGCGATTGCATAGTTTCGTTCGAAATTGCCTAGTTTGATCGTCAATTGATTATCAACGTACTACTTGCCCGACATTTTGATGCCTGGGTAGCGCCGGCGCACTTCCGCGCGTACCGCCGCTTTCTCGCGGTCGGACCCAAATTGGGAGACGCGGGCCAGCGCATTGCGAGCATGGCTGGCATCTTCGATTGGATACTTCCGATTCTTTTTGTCCACGAACGAACTCTCGGGCAATTTTTTGCGGGCTTGGTAGGTCAGTTTGGCCATAGTTATTTCATCTTACGAAGATCGGGTACGGCCGGACGCTTGCTTTTTTTGACGTGCTCGGGCAGCGCCTTGATATCCGGCGTGGCACGCGAAAATTCGGCTGCCTTTTTCTTCATCTCCGGCCCCAGGAATCCGCCGTATGCGGCGCGCATTTGCGCTTGAGAAGCCCATGGCATACTTATTTTTTCTCCTCCATGTCGCAGCCGTGAATTTCAAACTCGCTGTCGTTTTCAAATCTGCTGATCGACAGCCCGGTCATTTTCAGCTCGAGCTCGACCTTATAGGTCTTTCCCACTTCCCATTTCTTCGTCTCAGGGAAGAACTTGTGCTCAAGCCGGATCCGAGGATATACCATCTTCGGCTCCTTACCCTTTTTCGGGCTGCCGGGCATCGGACTCGACATCATGTATTCCTCTTTTTCCGGTTTCACTGCATACATCATAGGACGTAATTTTTTATTCTCCGGCCGGTGCCGGGAGTGTTGGTTGCGGAATCGACCTTTTCGCCGCTTCCGCCAGCACGTCTTTAGCAATTTCACCTTTGGCCGCGTTGTCATCGAAGGCGGCGATCGCTTCCGGATGCAGCGTAATGCCGGCTTGGGCTGCCATCTGCGCCTTGCCTTCCGGCGGAAGGTCTTTGAAGCTGATAGATTCGCTCGGTGGTTTTGCAGCTGAGGCGTTGCGCCGAGATTCCATCACCTGTTTGACGCGCTGGTCGTTCACAAACAGCAGTTCCGGCGCGTTCACCTCGAGCCACATATTGGCGGCCATTTCCTCCGGGTTCGGGTAGTCCAGGGCGCGGAACAGGTCGAGGAGCGACATCTTTCCGGCGCCGGCGAGTTCGATCGCCTGATTGGCCATCGTGATGGAGTCTTTTGGCAGCAACGATCCGGCCTTGACGCTCACCATCACTTTGGGATGCGGTTTTCCGGCATAGCGTTCGTCGTAGACGTAGAGCAGCTGGACGAACCAATTGTATATAACGTCGGCCACCTGTTCGAGGTACTCGCTCAGGCCGCCTCCGATGCGATCGGTGTCGAGCACCCGATTCTGCAGCTTACCGCGCACGGTGTCCTCGTTGATGATGCCAGCTGGAACTGACCCACTGGTTCCGAAGATATCACGCATGCGCGTGCGGGTGTCCTGCAGCTGGAGGTAGATGTCTTGGGGCAGTGGATTCGCGCTCATGCGCGCCACTGCGTCGGTTACGGCCCCTGCGGGGATGGTGACAGTACCGCCGCGCCGCAGCGCGTCCGTGACGCCCTTGGCTTGCGCCTGCGTCAGGCCGCTGCGCTCCAGCGACACCACCATGCCGCCGTTCATGCTGTCGGCGTTTTTGTCGATCTGGCGCAGCCGTTTGTTTACCAAGTCCTGGCTGGCTAGGTTTTGTCCGATGAGAGAGGTCTCATCAACGGGCTGCTTTCCGAGATTGAAGACGGAGAGCAGAACATAGGGCTTTGCAGGTACGGGAAAGTGGTTGATACCTGGTACGGATTCCATGAGGGGTTTTCCCTCCGTGTCCAGCTGCGGCTTACCAGTTGCATCGTACGGCGCTTCTTTTTGTGTGGCATAGTTCCAATGAGGATTTTTTTTCTTCATGAGCACTTTGTCACCGAGCGTCCAGCAAACGTACTCGTCGGTCCACCATTCGATGAATCCAATCTCGGTCGCCAACGCCTCCCCACCATCTTTACTTTTCGCCAGCTCTTTGATTTTCGCGACGCCTTCTTCTTCGCCGCCGATCGCGTCGAGCATGGAAATCAGACTGGAAGCTGCCAGTTTTCTGTGTTCGCCGTAGAACTTTCCAGTGTAGCCATCCTCATCGACGGTCGCATCGGGGTCGAGAATGAGTTTCTGCGGCCGGATTACTTTTACCGTCGGGATGTCTTTGTCGAGGTCCCAGCCGAGTTTCAGCGCACCTAGCAAGTAGATCGCCCAGTGGCGGGCGGCTTTTTTCAGTTTGAGCCGCAGCACGATTTCATCCGCCGTCTCCGCCAGTTCTTTCTGGAGTTCAGAGGCGTATGCCAGATTCTCTGGGTCCTGTTTTTCGGACCGCCGGAGCGTAACCATCGGGTCGGGATTGCGCCGGGTCACTTCCGGCAAATAAGTCTCGAGAGATTCAAAAATGACGTTGTCGATGAGCGGCCGGCGCGTCTCGGCTTTCGGCAGATCGGACTGTTTGCCACGCCAGTATTCCTCGTTTTGTTTGCCCTGAGAGTTCCATTCAGAAAATACGGCAGATTCCTGCCAGGACTTCTGCCATTTTTCGGTCAGTTTGATAATGTCCTCGTTTGGCAAGTCGAGTTTGAGTTCCGGAAATTTGTCGGAGACGACGCCTTCGTTGGTTTCCTCATCGAGGCTGCGACCCTGCGCCTTGTTGAGGTTTTTACCGAGCGAATAAAATGCGTCGAGGATGATACCCATGACTTCGTTATAGCATTTTTTCTGTCAAGACAAAAGGGATGTGGATAACCATTTCAACCGTACGGTTAACATGGTCAGCCGGTATTGCGCCAGTCATCTTCCTCGGGGCCGGCCCACCACGGTTCCTCGCCTGCCCGCTGCTTCCCGAACATGGCGTCGGGATTGAAGTCGACCGTCTGGTTGGGATTTACCATGTAACTGTCGCCTTCGGGTGTCTGGTCTAGTCCGACGATGCCGCCCTTGCCGCCGAAACGATCGATGCCAACACGCCAGTAGACGGTCGCATGCACCCAGTCATCCCGATCGGATCGCATCCAGACAAAACGCGGCACACCGAGCGTGTCATCTTCCTTCACGCGGTAGATATGCGACCAGTGCAGCCA
>JAQTQO010000018.1 GCA_028712155.1 Patescibacteria group bacterium
CGTTGGACCTGCGCCAGACTCGATGCCACCAGTGTAAACTTCCGGTTATCCCGCCGCCCTGGCCCCTTCATTTTCAGCACGCGCCGTACGACGCGCGCCCGGTCAAACCGCCCGCCTAACGCGTAGGCGGTGTCCGTTGGATACACCACCACGCCGCCGCGACGCAAAAGCAATCCGACGGTACGCGATCCTGAGGGAGAGAAGCGTGCACGGTAATCTTTGACAGCGGCCATAAGACAACGCGGTACCAATCCAGCATACCACAAGCAATGTAAAAACAAACGTGGCTGAAATCAACGATTCCAGCCACGCCGCACGACAAACGTTTTTGGTAGGCTTAAGCGATCGGTTCGCCCAATTTCTCTTCGGTGCTCAGTATGGGGAAAGCAGCCCCTGCCCTGAATGAACCTATTTGCTGGCGCCCGGGCACGGCGTCCACCCCGAAGGCACGGTGATAAAGCATTGAACGGCCGTGGAAACATCGCACGCCAGCTGGAACATTCCCGTGCTGTTCAAGCCGGTCAATTCTTCGTTCATTCCTCCCTCTACGGCACCAATGGGACCGCGAGAAAGCTTTGATTCATTGACATTCGGATACGGCTTGCAGTATCGCTTGCAGGTGGCCGGTCCAACGCAGGCAATTTGTAATATTTCATTCGGTAACTTGGATTTCGCCTGGCTGCAAACGTTAGTCATGTTGCCGTCGGTGTTCTTGGGATAAAGTCCGTCATGGGATTTCCTCGCCATGCCTCCTCCCGTACAGGTAGCATCAGCAGCCGCAGTCTTTCCGCCTGTTGATCCCGTCTTCTTTTCCGCCGGCTTCCCGGCCGGGTCGCCAGCGCTGGCCAACAAGACGCCGACATCAAACCAATACCAGGTTGAAGGCGTTAAATAATTCACGTACAAGTACCCGCCAATCACTTCCGTAGCGCTGTAGGTGACCATCTTTGCCCCATTCGCGTACACGTTGTACTGCAACGCTCCGGCCACCGGAGCAACTCGGAGCCGGGCGTAGGTCGTTCCAATGTCGGCGATAACTGGGGCGGGCAGAAGACTTGGCGGCGTTGTTCCGCTATTGGTGTTGAAGTTCAGGTTCGTATTCGTATTAGCATTTGCATTCATGGTTACCGCGATGCGCACCTGGCCGGTCGAACTGCGGGCCGACAGCACGCCGATCGCAGCGGCAAACAATCCCAGCGGAATCGCGATCGCCGCGGCCACCAGCACCTGTGAAACAATCAGGGCCACCTGGGTTTCCGCCACGACTTTTGTCTGGAGCACGGTTTTTCTCGCCATACGAAAAAAATATTAATAATATACTGGAAAATATTATACCACAAAGTATGACGTTTATGTGTGGATAACTAAACATCCAAAAAAACCGCCCTACGTGCGCACGGACCGCCCAATGCGATACATCCGATAACCGATTTTCCGCACCGGCCGGTCGCATAAGCCGACGTACGGGGTAAACTTGGTGACCGGACAGAACCCTTGTTTGAAGCGCGTCAGCCCGGTCCACGCGGCATTGGTTTCCGAAACGCCGCCGAAATTGTAGGCGCGACACGACATCCGTTGCGCCAATTGAATGCCATGCCAGTGCAAAAGGTGCGGGGCCATCACCTCGCCGTGCGCGTCCGCGCTCCCGCCGTGCAGGTAGGTCAGCACGCCGTTGCCGGCAACGAGCAGCGCCGCGGCGACGGGTTCACCCTGATACCGGGCGACCAGCAGGCGGCCGTTGCCCGCGCGGCTGAACGCATCGAACATCGCGCGATAGTACGTTGCGGGATGGAGGCGGATCTTCTGCCGGGCTGCGGTAGCCAAAACCAGCGGGAGAAAAACCGCCAAACCGCCTGCATTAAGCGGCTCCTCGAGGATCTGCACGCCGTGCTTCTCGGCCAACCGGATGTTGTAGCGGGTCTTCTGTTTCATGGCCGCCAGCAGCTCTTCGGGCTTCTTGGACACATCCATGATGAGTTCTTCAAGCGGTTGCACGGATCCGGTAACTTTGGTAAACCCGAATCGCTCAAGCACCGACGATTCTCCGCCGTCCACGCGCAGAAAAATCACGTTCTCCTTTTTCGCAAGCAAAACAACTGGATTAAAAAAATTTTGAATTTTGAAATTTGAAATTGGAAATTTTGTCGGCCTCGGCACATACCAATACCGCTGCGCCAACGGCAGCCGATGCTCGATCACCTGCCACCCAAAGACCGGCGTTTTGCCGTCAAGCTCGGCCATCCGCCATACGCGCCGCCCAAAATTTTTTTGCACCTCACCCCACGCCCAGGACTGCAGCAGACCGCCGTCGGGGCCGGCATGCCGTGCAATAAAACCATCCCACGCACGGGCGTCAGAAAAATTTTCTACAAAATTTTCCATTATTATGTCCCCGGTTTCCTTGTTTCACTGCAGCTTCCCCCGCAGCGACCCGATAGGAATCTTATCCAAATTTGCATTCATAATGCCGAGGCTGCGGTACCGCATCAGCCAGTACGCCGCATCACCGTCCCGCAGGTAGTAGCGCTTGCCGTCCGCCGGATTGAGATACCAGGCTTCACCGAGATTCTCCACGTCCAAGAGCATCTGCCCCGACAGGCGTTTGACCAGCGCGGCATCGCCCGTCTCGGTGGTGCCGGCGCGCGGAATTTTTGCCAGGTCAACGGAAGTGATGCCCAGGCTCAGGAAACGCATAATCTGGTACGCCACCTTACCGTCGCGCAAATAGTAGCGCTCCCCGGTAACGGGGTGCACCCACCAGGCCTGTCCCTGCCGTTCGACTTGCAGCAAAATTTTTCCGCGCATCCGGTCGACGAGACGCCGGTCCACGCGCGGCGCGGAGGGAACCGTCAGCGGGTCGTGTCCGGTGGTGTATTCCTGCCCGTCGAAATAGCTGTCGTAGTCGGTGTCGGGATTGGTCGGATCGGTCCGCGCCTGGACTTCATCGAAATTGTTCAGGCCGTCGTGGTCGGGGTCAAGCAGCTTGAGAACGGCATCGCCGCCGATCGTGACGGCTGCCCCCCGCCGGTACTGGGCAATGGCGGCCGGCGAAAGTGCCACGACGCTGCCGGGGTCAACGCCCAGCGACGTCAGCGTTGTCGGACTGTCGAAAGAATGGAGCTCGCCCCCCGAAACCAGGTAGTACGTCACCGACCCCGTATCCGACCCGGTATTCGTTCCGCTGCCCGTGTCCGCCCCCGTTCCCGTCCCCGCATCCGTTCCCGTTCCGGAACCCGTGCTGGAACCGTCGCCGCCGTTCCCGCCGGTGCCGGAGACGATGCTCCCGTCGCCGGGCAACGGCAAGAGCGCGGCGTCCGTCCGGGCGGGCGCGGCGTAATTTGCGTTCCAGTCGTAGGTGAACGCGGCATAATGGTACGTGGTGCCCGCAACTGCCGTCAAATCAATGTACTCGGCGGCGAGACCGTCGAATACCGCGGTGCCGTCGGTGTGATCGAGCGGCGGACGCTCGGCGTTGCGCACGAGCGCCACGCGCACCACGTCAGGATCCTGGGGCACGGTCCAGCGCAGGGTCACTTCAGAATAGCCGGGCACCGCGTACAGGTCGGTTACCGGCGGCGGGGGCGTGCGGTCGGCGGCTTCCCCCTGCCCGTCGCTGGGCGGCTGAATTTCCGCCAATGTCGTGGTCGCGGTGAGGTTGGACACCCCCGACAGATTACCCGTACTATCCACCAGCCGGACCGCGAAGAAATACTTCGTTTGCGGCGCCAAGCCAACCACCGTGTACATTTCCGACATCCCCGCGAACCCGGGTATGGGCGTGCCGGTAAGCGGCGTCGCCGTATCCCACGAGACCGCGTCAATGGCGGCGGGTGACTGCCGCACGTCATAACGCACGACGGATTTTCCTGCCCAGGCCACCGCCGTCCACTGCAGGTCAATCGAAACCTGCCGGACCATGGTTGACGTCAGGTCGGAAACGGCGACCACTCCCGGCTGGGCGCATCCCTCTTCGTCGACCGAACCGTCGCAATCATCGTCCAGGAAATTGCCGCACACTTCCTGACGGCCGGGCGAGCGGAGGGGGTTGCCGTCATCGCAATCGCCGTCCGCGATGGCATAGCCGTCCCCGTCGGCATCCGGTGTCGACTGACCCCCGGTCATGCTGCCACCGCAGGTCAGAACCCCGGGCGGGCAGGCCGGCGGCAGGGCGGAAGCGACGTGCATCACCAAGAGCGTCAAAAACAAGCCGGCACAGAACCCGCTCAATGCAATCGCAAAACGGCGGAGGCGCATGGTAGGCAAATTATAAATCAGGGGGACTGGCCGACGCTTACCGGGTGACGAAGTTCACCAGGCGATCCGCCACGTAGACCGTGCGGGCAACTGCCGCGTTCGCCAGGTGTTTTTCCACGTTGGGCAACTGCCGCGCCCGGGCAACCACATCCGCTTCGCCGCTGCCCGCGGCAACGGACAGCCGGTCGCGCACCCGGCCGTTAACCTGGACCACCACCGTGACGGTCGCCGCCTGGGCTTTGGCCGGGTCATGCCGCGGCCAGGGCTGAACGAGCATGCTGTCGCGGTGGCCCAGGGTCGTCCAGAGTTCTTCCGCCAGGTGCGGCGCGAACGGAGCGAGGAGCTGCAGGTACGTTTCCAATTGCCGGCGCGTGACCGGACTCCCCGCCGCTTCCGCGGTACCGCGCCGCACCTGCTCAATCGTATTATGAAAAATCATCAGCTGCGACACCGCGGTGTTGAAATGCATCGCTTCGATATCATCACTGACTTTGCGGATGGTCTGGTGCAGGGCCGTGTCCACGGCGGGTACACCCGGCGCATCGTCGGTTCCCTCCGCGGCCTTCACCCACCAGGTAACGTACGCGAACACGCCTTCCACGTACCGCCGCACGCCGGCGATGCCGCGGGTATCCCACGGCGCCGGCTGGTCGAACGGACCGATGAACATCTCGTACAGCCGCAGTACGTCGGCCCCGTATTCGTCAATGACCGTATCGGGGTTGACCACGTTGCCGCGCGATTTGGACATCTTGGCGCCGCCTTCGCCCAAAATCAGCCCGTGGGAGGTGCGCTTGCGGTACGGTTCCACCCCGCACTCTTTCGGCACGGCACCGATATCCCAAAGGAATTTATAGATGAACCGTGAGTACAGCAAATGGAGCGTCGTGTGCTCCATGCCGCCGTTGTACCAATCAACCCCCCCTGCGCTACGGGGGGCAAGTCCGCCGACGCTCACTGGCGACGAACTTTGAATGGCCGACGGCATCCCCATCCAGTATTTCAACTTCTGCGGATCGGCGAGCGCTTCGGCGTTCGTGGGGTCGCAGTAGCGCAGGTAATACCAGTTGCTGCCGGCCCAATTCGGCATGACATCGGTCTCACGGCGCGCTACCCCGCCGCAGCGCGGGCAGGTCGTGCGGACCCACTTGGCGACGTTGGCGAGCGGTGATTCGCCCGCGTCGGTCGGTAGGAAATTTTTGATCTTCGGCAGCTGGAGCGGCAACTGCTCCTCATCGAGCGGCACGACCGTATGCTCGCGGCCGTCGATGACCACCATGTGCACGCCGGGGATATTCTCGTCGCTCGCGAGCCGCCGGTTACGGCACTCATCGGAATGGCAGTACACCAGCGGGATCGGTTCGCCCCAGTAGCGCTGGCGCGAAAATACCCAGTCGCGCAGTTTGTAGGTGACGGCCGCCCGCCCGACGCCGCGATACTCCAGCCACGCGTTGATTTTTGGCACGGCCTCGGCCACCGTTAAACCGGAAAATTCGCCGGAATTGACCAGTGCGCCGTCCTCAACCGCTTCGTACGCCGCCGCCAGGTTGGCATTTGAACCCGGCGGACTTGAAGCCCGCGCTTTCGGTATGATCACCTCGATAACCGGCAATCCGTACTGTTTGGCAAAATCAAAGTCCCGCTGGTCATGCGCGGGCACGCCCATGATCGCGCCGGTGCCGTACGTGGCCAGCACATAGTCGGCGACAAAAATCGGAATTTCTTTCCCGGTCGCGGGGTTGACCGCCGCAACTCCTTCCAGCCGAACACCGGTTTTTCCCTTCGCCAAGTCGGTCCGCTCCAAATCGGACTTCTGTTGCGCTGCGGCGACGTATTGCTGCACTTCTTCCCGATTCCGGATTCCCGATTCCGGATTCCCGACCAGCGGGTGTTCCGGTGCGACCACCATGAACGTCACTCCAAACAGCGTGTCCGGCCGGGTCGTAAATACGGGAACGCGCAGTTCGGTATTCGGAATCCGAAATTCGATCGTGGAACCTTCGGACCGCCCGATCCAATTCAACTGCGAAAGCGTAACCCGTTCGGGATAGTCCACGAGCTTGAGGTCGTCAATCAGCCGCTCAGCAAACGCCGTGATCTTCAACAGCCACTGCGCGCGCGTGCGTTTTACGACCGCGCCGCCGCATCGTTCGCACTTGCCGCCGGCCGCTTCTTCGTTGGCCAAACCGATCTTGCAGTTCGGGCACCAGTTAATGGGGATCTCCGCCCGGTACGCCAGGCCATGGTGATAGAGCTGCAAAAAAATCCACTGCGTCCACCGGTAATATTCAGGTTCGGTCGTGGCGAACGCGCGCGACCAGTCAAAGGAAAGCCCCAGCGACTTGATCTGGCGGGTAAACGTAGCGATGTTTTTGGCCGTGGTCACTTCCGGATGCGTTTTGGTCTTGATGGCGTAATTTTCCGCCGGCAACCCGAACGCGTCGAACCCGATCGGGAACAGGACGTTGACGCCCTCCATCCGCCGCTTGCGGCAGATGATGTCCATCGCGATGTACGGCCGCGGATGGCCGACGTGCAGTCCTTCGCCGGACGGGTACGGAAACTCGACCAAACCGTAAAATTTCGGGCGCGGATCAAAATCCACCGCCCGGGAAATATCTTGCACCTCCCACCGCTTCTGCCACTGGCGTTCAATTTTTTGATGGTTGTACTTCCGTTGCATACCTTCTGGCAAGCCGCGGCATCGGTCAATAGTCTGGGAACAATACGGTCATCACGTTGGCTCGGTGTTTACCCGACCGGGGCACGCCCCGGTGCGTGCTAATACGTACGCGGCAAATGCGCCTGATTGCTCAGGTTGCCGAGGTTACCGAAATTCGACGGGGTGACAAAACCGTTCGATGAGGTTGGCGGAGTTCTCAGCCCGGCGACTATCCGCATCACAATATAGGCGACCACCAAAAATACCAGCGCAAACAATCCGATCTTTATCCAGATGGTTAATTTTCGGTCCGTCGACTGATACTCGGGCATAGGCATGGGCGGTACATCGGCCCGGTTACCGTACCGGACGACCCTCCCCTGCATTCTACCTTAAATTTTTCCGTTTTGCACCCCGCGCTTGGCGGGTTCGCGCGCCAGCACGTCTTTGAGGTACTGCCCCGTAAAACTCCCTTTGACTTTTGCCACCTGGCCGGGCGTGCCGACGGCAACGATCTGCCCGCCCGCATCGCCGCCCTCCGGCCCCAGGTCGATCACCCAGTCGGCGCACTTGATGACGTCGAGGTTGTGTTCGATGACCAGCACCGTATTGCCCTTGGCGACCAGCTGGTCGAGGATGGAAAGCAGCCGCTTGATGTCCTCGAAGTGCAGGCCGGTGGTCGGTTCATCCAGAATATAGAGCGTACGGCCGGTCGCGCGGCGCGACAGTTCGGTGGCGAGTTTGACGCGCTGGGCTTCGCCGCCCGACAGGGTCGTCGCCGGCTGCCCGAGCTTGAGGTATCCCAATCCGACGTCGCGCAGCGTCTCGAGCTTCTCGCGGATCGCCGGCTGTCGGCGGAAGAACAGGTAGGCTTCGTCCACCGACATCTCCAGCACGTCGGCGATATTTTTGCCGTCGCAGTGGATGTCGAGCACTTCGGTCTTGTAGCGCCGGCCGCGGCAATACTCGCACGGCAGGTAGACGTCGGGCAAAAACTGCATCTCCACCTGCACCGCCCCGTCGCCGGCGCAGTGCTCGCAGCGGCCGCCCCGCGCGTTGAAGCTGAACTTGCCCACGTCGTAGCCGCGGATTTTGGCCTCGGGCGTTTCGGCGTAGAGGTCGCGGATGTAGGTGAACAGGCCGGTGTAGGTCGCCGGGTTGGAACGCGGGGTTCGGCCGATCGGCGACTGATCGATCGAGATGACCTTGTCCACGTGCTCCAGGCCGCTGATTTTATCGTGCGCGCCGGGACGCTCCTTGGCGCGGTAGAAGCGCTGCTCGAGCGCCCGCACTAAAATGTCGAGCATCAGCGTGGATTTGCCCGACCCCGACACGCCCGTCACGCAGGTGAATGTGCCCAGCGGGATCTTGACGGTGATGCCCTTGAGGTTGAATTCGCGCGCGCCGGCGATCTCGAGGAATTTCCCGCAGCCGGGCCGGGCTTTGGCGGGCGGGGTAATCCGCTCCCGTCCGCAGAGGTACCGCCCCGTCAGCGACTCGCGCGACGCCATGATCTGTTTGAGGTTGCCCTGGGCGACGATTTCCCCGCCGTATTCGCCCGCGCCCGGTCCGATGTCCACCACCGCGTCGGCGGCGGCCATCATCATCGGATCGTGCTCGACCACGATAACGGTATTGCCCAGGTCGCGCAGCGATTTGAGCGTCGTGATCAGCTGGGCGTTGTCTTTCTGGTGCAGCCCGACGGACGGTTCATCCAAAATATACACGACACCGGAGAGTTGCAGGGAAAGCTGCGTCGCCAGCCGGATACGCTGCGCTTCACCGCCCGACAGGCTCATGGCGGCGCGATCCAGCGTCAGGTAGCGCAGGCCCACATCCCGCAGGTTGCGCAGGCGCACGAGTATCTCTTTCAGCAGCAGGGTCGCCACTTTCATTTCCCGGGCGGAAAACGGCGGCGTGGCATTGTTGGATTTTCCCTTGGCGCCGTTGCCGTTGCGCCCGTTGCCGGAAATTGCGGTGACGAATGTTTCGGCCGCCGTGACGGAGAGCGCGGCCACTTCCGCGATATTCTTGCCGCCGACGGTCACCGCCAGCACCTCGGGGCGGAGGCGACGGCCGCCGCACGCCGGGCAGGTGAAAATCCGCATGTATTGGGAGATCTCCTTGCGCAGATAATCCGAAGACGTCTCGGCGTACTTCTGCTCCAGGAGCGCGATCACGCCGGGGAACGTTTTCGATGATCCGTCAGCCAGTGCGTAGGCCTGTTCGCCCGAACCGCGCAAGAGCACCTGCCGGGCCGCCGCGCTCAGGTCGGCAACCGGCGTATCGAGCGTGAAATTATGGCGCCGGGCAACCAGTCCGAGCAGTTCCCAGTACCAGTTTTGATTGAAAAAATTCCGCGCCCACGGTTTGATGGCGCCTTGCGCGAGCGTCAAACGCGGATTGGGCATCACCAGCTCGGGATCCACCTCCAGGCGGGTCCCCAGCCCCAGGCACTTGCCGCACGCTCCCGCCGGGCTATTGAAGGAAAAACTCCTCGGTTCGATCGGCGGCAGCGTCACGTGGCAGCGCGGGCAGTGGTAGAACTGGCAAAATTGCAGGTCGTCGGTGGCAGTGGATTTGGCCGGACCGGCTTTCGCCCCGGCGCGGTACGGGTGCACGGTGATCCGGCCGTTACCCAGATCCAGTCCCAAGCGGACGGCCGCATCCAGATCTTCGCGCGGCCAGGCCTTGCGCTTGGATACCGACGGGACCGTCACGACCGCCACGACCGCTTCCACGCGCATGCCGGCGGCATACGGACGGTTCGCCGCTAAACCAACCGACATCAGCTCATGGTCCAGGCGCACCTGCTGGTAGCCGGCCTTGGCCGCTTCGGCGACGACGCGGCGCAAATCAGCCGGATTATCGACCGGCAAACACGACAGTACCAAAAACGTTTGTTCGCGCTCCGGCGCGACTTTCAGCAGCGCCTCGGTGATTTGGGCCGGCGCGTGCTGGTCGAGCTTGCCGCCGCAGCGCGGACAGTGGGGCACGCCCACCCGGGCGTACAGCAGCCGCAGGTAGTCGTAGACTTCGGTCATGGTGCCGACCGTCGAACGCGGATTGCCCGAGGCCGAACGCTGGTCAATGGCGATGGCGGGCGACAATCCTTCGATGCGGTCCACGTCGGGCTTATCCATCACGCCGAGGAACTGCCGCGCGTAGGACGACAGCGACTCCACGTAGCGGCGCTGGCCTTCCGCGTAAATGGTATCAAACGCCAGGCTCGATTTCCCCGAACCGGAAATACCCGTGAATACCACCAATTTGCCTTTGGGGATATCCAGATCAACGTTTTTCAAATTGTGCACGCGCGCCCCGCGGATGCTGATACATTCCTGCGCCATACCTGTGGGGAGAAATGATTGCAAGAATTATTTCACGGCAGACAACAAAGAATTATTCTACGCGAAAAAAGCCATCCCGTCAACCCCGCCGGGAAAATCCCTGCCGAGTGCTGCGGTGGGCGACAAAAAAACGGCTCCGATTCAACCGCACAGAGCCATTTCCTCTATACCCTACCCCGATGCGCCGCACCTGCAGCATCGGCCCGCTCGGAGGTGAAACCTCCGCTTACCCCCACCCGGGAAACACATTTTTGCGGTAGCGCCGAAATTGCCGATGCGACAATTACTTACCGGCCGGTACCGCCGGACACCGCCGCTTTATTCTACGCCTTCCCAACACGAAGGATCGCTCAAATCCGGCGGCAGCACGCCGCGTTTGCACGTCAATCCTGAATCCAACTTCCGCGAGCTTACGCAGGTGTCGTTAAACACCGCGACTTGATCCGGGTGATACCATGATGCCTGCTGCCGGCAGCACTCATCACTTCTGACCGGAAGATCGTAACACGTCTGATCGCCGTACCACCAGGCGGAAAACGCGCTGGACCACATAAAGCCTCCCCCGGTCATCGTCACCACACAGCAGTAAGTGTTGTACGCCCTGGTTTCATCTGATCCCGTCAGACTGATCTTTTCCGGTTTTTTGTTGTCCGATGAGCACAGCCCGTAGAATTCCATGTTCTCGATGGTCTTACCTTTCTGGTTGTAGTTCCGGGCAAAGTAACTGAGCATCTGATCGCTCGAACAGCTATAATTCGGATTGTAGTACTGGACTTTTTGGCCCGAGCCGGCAACCTGGGAACCGCAAGTTTGATCCGCCGTCTTGGCGGGATCCCGCTCGCACGCCGGAATGCTGCACGTCTGTACGGCTTTCGAACTATAATCCACGGAAAAGCAGCAGCAGCCGACGTCGCTCAACTCCGCGTTAGCGAGATCGGGCAACCCGATCGTGATGAGCCGCGGGTTGATGGTCTGCAGCAGCAAAAACGACGTGAGGGCGACCACCAGGCCGGTCATGGCGCTGCCGATGTAATTCTTCGCCTCGGTGACGCGCGAAGGGTTGCCGCCCGCGAGCGTCCACATGAATCCGCCCACCATGGTCATGACAATGGCCAAAAAAATCGCCAGCCAAATCCCGAAGCGGTAGACGGTGACGATGTACTGACCCAGCAGGTTGTTGGTCACCGGCGTGGATTTGCCGGCCTGAAACGGCTGGGCATTCGTATCGCTGCCCGGAATGGTCACCTGGGCGTTGAAGTTGAGCGCGGGCGGAGCCGTTCCCTGGGCAATGACATACCCCACGCGGATAGCAAACAGCCCGATCAGAATGACCGGCAGGACGGCAAGGACCATGCGCGCCGTGCGGCGCCAGGGAGAAAAGCTCATGGTAAAGGAGGGGTAAGTTGGGCGGCAATGGCCTGCTGGAGCTGGGCAAACGTCGGGGCACCGGCCAAACGAGACTGGCCGATGAAGAACGTCGGGGTGGCGGCCACCTCAAGTTCCAGGCCGGCTTGCCAATCCTGCTCCACGGCGGTATACGACGCATCGCTCTGCAGGCAGCGGCCGAATGCCGCGCGGTCAAGACCGAGCCGTTCGGCGTAGGTCGCCAGGTCGGCCGCGCTCAAACGATCCTGGTTGGTGAACAAAAGCTGACGCATGGGAAAAAATTTTCCCGCCCCGAATGCGCATTCGGCCGCCCGGGCCGCCGCGATGGCTTGGGGATGCACGTCCGGCAGCGGGAAATGGCGGAACGTGAACCGCACTTTTCCCTGGAACTGCGGCAGCTGCAGTACGCGATCAACGACGGGAACCGCTTCCCGGCAGGCCGGACACTGGTAATCCTCAAAGACCACGACCACGACGGGGGCATCCGGCGAACCGAGCGTCGGCCGGTTCGCGCCGGCGGCGGCCGCCGCAAAAGCCGGCAGCGGGGACGGCGACGCCGGTTGCCCGTCGGCGCGCTGGAACACGCCGACTACCGCCTGCCCCAGGCGCGGGAACGCCGCCAACGTCAAGGCGAAGATAACGGCCGCCGATACGGCACCCGCACCCCAGAGCAACGTCCGGCCCAGCCGCAATCTCCGGCGTGGCGGCCGTTGGAAAACTCGGGGGTCGCTGTGCACCAACCGGTCACGGTACAGCTGGAAATCCCGCGGTTCGGCTTCCATAGGAACGCGTAATATATCAGCTCCTTCCGGCGAAACTGCCCCCAAATCTTTGTCGTACATTTCAGAATTCGCAAACGCCGGGTGTCAATGTGTCCGCCGTTCATGCAACTTACGAATGTGATTTTATTATACCACACTGCTAAAAACCACAAAACCACGGCACCACCAAGTCACATCATACCTATTGCCCTGCGCATACCCGGCAGTCGGCGGCCGCCGGCGATGGCACGGCCGGGATGGAACTACGGCAGGGGGCTGTTGACTGTATACCGTATTTCTGGTAGTATCTTCCTATTGTTCCATCCCTCAATTTTGAGAGATTTTCAATATCCTTTATGAATATTCTCAACGGCATTCAACTCGTCAGCGCAGTGCTGCTCATCGCGGCCATTTTACTGCAGAATCGCGGCACCGGCCTGGGCGCGGCGTTCGGCGGCGAAGGCAACATCTACCGCACCAAGCGGGGCCTGGAAAAAACCCTGTTTAAGGCGACCGTCGTGCTGGCGGTGATATTCCTTGGCGCCGCACTCGCCAATACCCTCGTTCGGCCGCCGACGGCTTCAACGGTGGTACCCACGGTAACCCCGTTCGAGAGCCAGCCGGAATCGAACGTCAGTCCGGAACCGTCCGGGAGCCCGGCACCCGCTCCATCCCCTGATACTTCCGCTTCTCCCCAAACTTCCGCGACGCCCAAACGTTAACGCATCGCGCGCACCGCACGCCGGTCAACCCCGCGCGTGACGTCGATAACCGCGATCTCTTTTGCGGGAATTTCTACCCCCGTGTCTCCTATTCTTTCGTCACTCCGCTGGCGGCTGAAGGTCGCCTTCCGCCGTCTGAAAAATCGGCCGCAACCGCCGGCGCCCGCGATCGCGCCAACGGCCGGTGAGGAGCGTTTTGACCGGCGGCTGGTCAAAGAGCTCACCCGCGACCGCCGGCTCACGGTCCGGCATTTCCGGCACATCGGGAAAATTCTCAGCCCCAAGGAACGGCGCACGGTACGCCTGCTCTCCGCGCTCGCGGTGGCCTGCGCGGCGTTTCTGGCATTTCGCGCCGTGCAGCGGCACATCAGCATCGTGCCGGTTGCCGGGGGAACCTACGCCGAGGCGCTGGTCGGCGCCCCGCAATTCATCAACCCGCTGCTCTCGCAACCCAATGATGTTGACCTTGATCTCGCGAGCCTGGTGTTCTCCGGCCTTTTCCGCTACGACGAACATCTCAACCCCGTGCCGGATCTCGCCGAACGCTACACCGTCAGCTCCGACGGTACCGTCTACGTGGTCACGCTCAAGCCCAACCTCCGGTGGCACGACGGTGAACCGCTCACCGCCGACGATGTCGTATTCACCTACGCGAGCGCCCAGGACCCGGTCTTTGGCAGTCCGCTTAGGTTCAGCCTGGGCGGTGTGCAGGCGGAAAAAACCGGCGACCGGGAGATCACCTTCCGTCTGGCCGCCGCGCACGAACGGTTTCTCGATTTGCTGACCACCGGTGTGCTGCCGGAGCACCTGTGGGGGGAAATCCAGCCGATCCACTCCACCCTCAACGAGTACAACCTCGGGAATCCGATCGGCAGCGGCCCGTGGCGCTTTAAATCCCTCACGCGGGACAGCCGCGGCAACGTCAGATCGTACACCCTCGTGCCCTTTCCCCAGTCCGGCGCCCCGACCCCCTACCTGCAGGAAATCACCTTTAAATTTTATCCGGATTACCCTGCCGCGATTGCCGCGCTCAACGAGCGCGTCGTGGACGGCATCGCCTACCTGCCGCAGGAATATGAGAAAGAACTGACCGACCCGCAGGTGAAGCGCTATGCACTGGAGCTGCCCCAGTACACCGCCGTGTTCTTCAACCAACCGGCGGTACCGGCATTGCAGGATCGGCGGGTACGGCAGGCGCTCGCAGCCGCCATCGACCGGGAGGGAATCCTCACCGACGCGCTCAAGCTCCGCGGGGAACTCGCCGAGAGCCCGATCCTGCCGGATGCGCCCGGCTTTGACCCGACGCTGCAGGCGACGGCGTACGACCCGGCGGCGGCAGGACAACTGCTGGACAGCGCCGGCTGGACGCAGATTGACGCGGCCACGTACGCGCAACTTATCCGCGGCACAAGTACGGCCACGTCGAGCGCACCGGTGCTGACGGCGACCACCACAGAGCAATTGCCGGATCAAAATCAATACTACCGCCGCAACACCGCCGGCGCGATCCTCGAACTCACCCTGACCACGGTGGAGCGGCAGGAAAACGCCGCGGCGGCGCAGCTGGTTGCCAAAAATTGGCGCGCGATCGGCGTCAAAGTGGACGTCAATTTGGTACCCCAGTCCAAAATCACCCGCGAGATCATCAAGCCGCGGGCGTACCAGGCGTTCCTCTACGGTGAGGCGATGGGCGCCGACCCCGACCCGTACCCGTTCTGGCATTCCACGCAAATCGCCGACCCCGGTTTGAACCTCGCCATCTACGCCAACCGGCAGGTCGACAAACTCCTGGATGACGCACGCGCGGCAACCGATCCCGACGTACGGGTGGAAAAATACCGGGAATTCGCCCGCCTCATCAACGCCGAAATCCCGGCGGTGTTCCTCTATACTCCGGTCCACGTCTACGCCGTGAATGCCAAAGTAAAAGGGTTCACGCTCAATAAAATCAACCTCCCGCCGGACCGCTTCACGCAGCTCGACCGTTGGTACGTCAAAACCGGATTCCGCTGGCGTTGAATCGAGCCCGGGCTGGAAATAATCCGGTTTCCGGTTTAGGATGGAGATAACAAGCCTGAGGGAGGCGATGGCTGCACCTCATACCGGCCCAGCGCAGCAGGAATGGCGCGATTGAACTTGAAATTTTGCCCAGGTGGTGGAACTGGTAGACCCCGTTAGACAATGGTCGAACTCAACCTTGCATCTCGATGAGTTACTCAAGAGTCCACTAAAAATTACTGGAAGCCGTACTCGTCCATTGTCTAACGGGGTAGACACGTACCCCACACCTTTTGCCCATTAAAGTGAGTAAATTCCGCCGAAGTCTGACTACGCCGCGGTGGTGGAACTGGTAGACACGCATGGTTCAGGGCCATGTGGCTTCACAGCCGTGAGAGTTCGAGTCTCTCCCGCGGCACCATCAATCGAAAACGGGCAAAAGGTGTGGGGCAAGTGGTTCACCCCGCACCAATTTCACCACTACACGTGGGAGTATGATGATGAAAAGGTAAAACGCCGGATCGCAGGGAAATCGGTGGTTCAGCGCATTGCCTCTTCGTCAATTTATTACCGCTCCGGCGTACGGCCGGAGCCGACCTCTTTAACTCACTTAACGACCTGCACCAACGCCGGCCACGCCTCTCCGTGCGCCGGGCGTGCAGGCTATCGGTCATCCACATGTTACAGAAAAATCCTACACGTCCGGACGGCCCGCATCCGTCGATGCCGCGTGCCGCCGGCACACCGAACCCGCGGGGGAGACACCACCGCCAGGGACAGCGAAGCGCGCCGCGCCGCCGGGGCGTACGCGCCGTGCCCGCAGCCGCTGCGCGCACGGAAATAATCCGGGCACAGCCGCCGGCCGCCGGCCGGGCGCTGCGCATAATTCCCCTCGGCGGCCAGGAAGAAGTCGGCCGCAACTGTACGGTATTCGAGTACGGCAATGACATTGTCGTGCTTGACGTCGGCCTCCAGTTTCCCGAGGAAGACATGCCGGGGATCGACTACATCATCCCCAACATCAGCTACCTCAAGGGCAAGGAGTCCAGAATCCGGGGGGTCATCTTGAGCCACGGCCACCTCGACCATATCGGCGCGGTCCCCCACATCCTGCCGCAGCTGGGCTGGCCGCCGGTCTACGGCAGCAAGCTGACCTTGGCGCTCGTGCGCAAACGTTTGGAGGAAGGGCGGCTGGCGCACCACCTGCGCGCGCACGAAATTAAATCCACCCGCGACCAGCTCCAGCTCGGTTCGCTGCGGGTGAACTTTTTTGACGTCACCCACAGCATCATGGATGCGATCGGCGTGATCGTCAGCACGCCCGACATCGCCGCCATCCACATGGGCGACTGGCGGTATGACCTGGAACCCGTGGCCGGCCGGCCGACGGATTTCTCGCATTTGAACCGCTTCAACACCCGGCGACGGCCGACCATCCTGATGATGGAAAGCCTCGGGTCGACCAAGGAAGGCCACCAGGGCTCCGAGCGCGAAGTCTACGCCAACCTCCGCCGGCTGATCGTGAACGCCCCGGGCCGCATCATCATCGCCACGTTCTCCTCGATGCTCGAGCGCGTCGGCCAGATCATCGGCATTGCCGAGGGTCTGGGCAAGAAAGTGGCGCTCGACGGATTTTCGATGAAGACCAACGTCGAGATCGGCAAACGCATCGGCTACCTGAAGTTCAAACCCACCACGGTGGTGGACATCAGCCGCATCCACAGCTATCCCGCCGACCGCGTCATCGTCATCTGCACGGGCGCGCAGGGCGAAGACCGCGCGGTGCTCATGCGCATCGCCTCGGGCGAGCACCGTTACCTCAAAATCGAGCCGAAAGACACCGTGGTCTTTTCATCCTCCGTCATTCCGGGCAACGAACGCGCCATTCAGCGGCTGAAAGACACGCTCTACCGCCAGGGCGCGGAGGTCTACCATAAAGAGATCATGGACGTGCACACCGGCGGCCACGCTTTCATCGAAGATATCAAGCTCCTGCTACTCCAGATCCGGCCGCGGTACCTGATGCCGGTCTACGCCAACCACTACCTGCTGCGGGAAGCGGCCAAAGTCGCCACCAGCATCGGTTTTCCGGGCGAGGATATCTTCGTGCTCGACAACGGCAACGTGCTGGAGGCCGGCGCGCGCGGCGTGCGCATCCTGAAGGAAAAAATTCCGACCGACTACGTGTTCGTGGACGGGCTCGGCGTCGGCGACATTTCCCACGTCGTGCTGCGGGACCGCCAGATGATGTCGGAGGACGGCATGATCGTAGTGATCGCCACCGTCGACCGGCGCCGCGGCAAGCTCGTGCACAACCCCGATCTCATTTCCCGCGGGTTCGTGCACATGAAGGAGAACCGCAAACTCATCGAGCAGACCCGCGACCGGGTCAAGCAGATGTTTGCCGGCAACCTCAAGGATCTGGATGAAAACTACTACAAGGATCAAATTCGCAACGAGGTGGGCGAATTCCTCTACAGCAAAACCCAGCGCCGCCCGATGGTCCTGCCGGTAATCATCCAGGTGTAATCCCATCTCCATGACCGACTCTTGGCTGCTCAAACTTACCAAGTTCGGCCTGGCGCTTACGATCCTGACGCCGCTGGTTTCCAGCTCGCGTTTCATGTACCCGCTCATCTTTCCCCGCGTCGTGTATTTCCGCATCGTGGTCGAACTGACGGCACTCGCCTTCACGCTGGCGGCCCTCACGACGCCCAAACTTGTTCCGCGATTCCGCGCACCAATCCTGACCGCGCTGATGATATTCACGGGTACGCAGATTATCGCGGCGCTGCTGGGGGTGAACCTCTACCAAAGTTTTGCCAGTTCGATCTCCCGCAGCGACGGCGTCATCACGCTCCTGCACCTGGTCGCGTTCTGCGTGATCGCCTCCACCGTTCTCACCACACCGCGTGCATGGCGGCCATACCTTTATATGGCGGTTGCTCTGCTGGCGTTTGAGGCGATGTTCGGCCTGGGCCAGTCCCTCAACCTCCCGCTTTTGCCGCGTTTTGGCAACAGCCGTCCGGTCGGCACCACCGGCAACCCGTCCTTCCTTGCCACGTTAATGATTTTCGGCATCTGGCTGCCGCTGTGGCTGGCGAGCCTGCAGGATGCGGGCGGGCACGCGAACGCCATGCGGGGGAAGCGGTGGCATTGGATCGTCGCTACCCTGATCGCGCTGCTGTGCGGCCTGAATCTCTGGCTGACGCAAATTCGCGGCGCGATTTTTGCCGTCCTGATTTCCGGGAGCGTTCTTTTACTACTCATCGCCCGGCGCAGCCGATCCCACGGCCAGCGAGTTTTAGCCGGTGGAACGCTCGGCGGACTGGCGCTTGCGGTACTCGTGGTCATTTTTAGCCGGGGAACACCGCTGGTGACCTGGAATGAAACGCTCTCCCGGTTGGCGCAGACATCGCTGTCCGCCGTCACCGTGGAAAATCGCCTGATCAGCTGGGGCATTGCGCTCAAGGGCTTTTCCGCGCGCCCGATCTTTGGATGGGGATCGGAGAACTTCGGCGTGGTCTACGACCGGTACTTCAATCCCGCCCTCGTGCGGGACTTCGGCAGTTTTTCCTGGTACGACCGCGCGCACAACGGGATCGCGGAAACGCTCGTCGGGTCCGGCGCCCTTGGTCTGGTCGGCAGCCTGCTGCTGCTGGGTGCAATCGGGTTGGCGGTCTGGGAAATCTCCCGCCGCACATCCATGCGCCGCCCAACAACACTGCTGGTAGCCATGCTCACGTCCTACGCGATTGCCATGCTCACGACGTTTGATACCATCAACAGCGCCGTGCTGGTTTTTATGCTGCTGGCGTATCTCGCAAGTGCAGCGGACCCGGCGTTTTCAGTTGCCGCGCCGCGGCCACGGCAGTCGGAATCCCGCCGGCGGCTTAGGTTCGGCCCCGCGGCGATAGTCATCGCCCTCATGGCGGTGCTGTGCGCCACCGTCAACGTCACGCCGTCACTGGCCGTCGTGGCCGCCTCGCGCCTCGCGCTCGACGCGGACCGCTCGTTACCGCAGGTCGAGCGCGATTTCCGGTATGCGTTTAGCATCAGCCCACCGCAGCGCCAGGAATTTCGTCAGCTGCTGGGAAATTTCGTGCTCGAGAAAATCGGCTCGCGGCCGCCGTTGCCGCCCCAAACGATCGACCCGCTGGTGAATCTCGCTTTGAACGAACTGTCTCGCTCAACGGCCGCTGATCCCGACAACCTCCAGACCCAGCTAATCCTGTCGGAACTCGCCCGGCAGCTGACTACCGGCAATCCCGCCCTCCTGAATGTTGCCCAACAGGCGGCCCAAGCGGTGGTCGCCCGCGCCCCGGCCCGTTACCATGGCTACTTCGCCGTCGGACGGATCGCGATGACCGCGGGACGCAGCGCCGACGGCATTGCCGCATTCCGCGAAGTGACGGTGCGGTATCCCGGCTTGTCGGCGGGCCACTGGAACCTCGCGATCGCCTACGTTTTAGACGGAAATCCGGCTTTGGCCAAACAGTCACTGGAACGCACCCGCCGCCTCGATCCCACTCTTGCCTGGGCGCCTGACAACATCGAAAAACTGGGCCGCGCTTATGTTGACCGGGGTTTTCTGGAAGACGCCGTCGCCCTCTACCGCCAAGCGGTTGAACGCGCGCCGAAAAACGCCGAATACTACCGGCAGCTTGCTCACCTCTACCAGCAGCTCGGCCGCACTGCGGAGGCGAAAACCGCGGCGGCCGCGGCCATCACCATCAACCCCGTGCTCGGTGCGGAATTTTCCGCATTGAATCCCTCGCCGGAATAGCGGCAACCGGTAAAGCAAACAGCCGAATTACCAATCATCGCTCCGGTGCGGAGCGATGATTGGTATGCAATTTCGAATACTACGACTAGCGACGCATCACTGGCCGTTGCTTACCGTCACTTTCGTCCGCATGCTCTAAATCAATCACCAGCGCCCGCATCTCGTACATCCCCAAGGTAAAGAACACGAGAAACATCGCTTTGACCAATTTATCCCAATCCCAGCCGGGTAAAAGATTATAAAATTTCAGCAGATCGAAAAAAATTCCCACCGCGAAAAGAATGTTGGCGGCCAACAGAAGCTTGGCGCTCGTGTCGAGCCGTTTCTCCACCCGCCACACCACCCCGCTGGTCAGCACAATGCTCACCAGGGATAGTCCCAAGAGCAGGTAATGGAATGATTCTTCGAGCGGCATAGAAAACAATTTTAACTGCCGATGCTCAATTGGTCGCTGCCGGTTACCGCGAAATAAAAACCTGCCTTTAGTTTATCGTATCATTCCTCCCCGCCGCAAGTCCTCCGGGACAACTTTCCCCTGCCGACGGCTCCAGAAGAACTCCACGACCAACCAGAGGAAGAACACCATCAGGAAAGCCAGAATCAAGCCCACGCGCATCAGCGCATCCGGTCCCAGCCGGACGAACCCCGCCGTGGTAAAAATCGAAGGAGCAGCGGTCACCTGGAAGGGTGCCGCTGACATGACCGTTGTGGATGCGTAATCTACTTCGGCCGAAACCCAATAGCGTCCGGGTGGTACGTCTTTTGGCACCACGACATCCTCGGTGAACTCGCCGTGCTCGGGCACCACCATCTCGCGGGTTCGTTCAAACACGACCTGGCCACGTTCGTCTGTCACCTTGAGCCGCACCTCCAGCGGCACGTTGCCATCGGGCACGAGGCGCTCCACCCGGACGGTCACCGGCTGCGCCTGCGGCGGGGTCACCTGGGCATTCGGCGGCTGAATAATCACGTCCACGTCCAACAGCCGCTGCGCCGGCGGCAACGGGGTCGGCGGCGACGGCGGCAAAGGCGGCGGGGTCGGACTCGGCAAGGGAAGCGGCGACGGCGTCGGCAGCGGCGTGAACGCGGGGGTGGGGAACGGAAGAGGTGGCTGCGGGCTAACAGTTGGTGTCGGCGATGGCTGCGGCGTCGGGGTCGGTTGCGGCAACACCGGTGGAATGGGAATGATCTGAAATTGGAAGCGGGAGGTTACCCGCAAGCTCGGGTCCATCGGCGAAACGGCCGTCAGGTACAGCGCATGCCAGCCGTACGGCAAAGGAATCGGGACCGTAAAATTCCATAGACCGCCGGAGTTCGCATGCACCGTATAGAGCCTGCCGGGGGTATCGGTGATTTCAATGAAGACCACGGCGTCAGCCAAGTTGGTTTTCCCGATCACCTTCGGCTGCGGATTGTATGTGGTACCGGTTTCCCCGAATGTCAGCGGCGTTCCGTCCAACATCCCAACATAGATGTACGGCGCCACACCGCTCTCACCGGGGACAAAGGGGTCGGGATGCACCTGCGGCGGGATCGGGGTCGGCGGACCGCCACCACCGCCGCCGCTGGGGGTAGGCGTCGGCGTGGGCGTCACCTCCGGAGTCGGTGTCGGTGTTGGGGTCGGGGTGGGAGTAGGAGTAGGGGTAGGCGTCCCGGCGGAAATCGCCAGTGAAAATTCAATATCAGCGGAATCCGCCCTCACCACTTGGTGGGGCATCAGGCAAGCCAGCAGCGTACCGATGCAAAGCACTCCGAGCATCCGGCGCATACGGGTGAAGGCGGAATAAATAAGTAATGGTTTAGCGCGGCATAGGTATTTTTTATTTTTTATTTTTGCGTTTTATTTTCCATTGTACCGTGATATCGCCATCACGCAGTAAATCATTTTCGCTGACTTGAGGAACGCGCAAGCACCGCCGGTACTCTATCAACAAGGCTGCAATAAATCCAACCAACAACAGGGTGAGGGTGAGGGACAAGCGCAACAAGAGCTCGCTCGCCGCACCGACCGGCACGGTCAGACCAAACAGCCAGGCAACCGTCGGCGTGGCTACCTCGAATTGATCGGTTGCAATGTACGTTCGGAGTCCCTGCTGGAGCTCAACGAACACCCAGTATTTCCCCGGCGGCAAATTCACCCGCCGCGCGACCAGCTGTTCAATTCCTTCCTGATCAAAGGGTGGAGTGAGGGTGACCTCCCGCGTCTGGGAAAAAACTTCGCGCCCGTGCTCATCCACAATCCGATAGGTCAGCGGCAGAGTAACCGGACCGGAAGGCAAAGGTGTCAACGGCGCGATTTTGGTAATGACATCAAGGCCCTCGCCCGGAGGAATAACTTTGCGCTCTGCGGGGACCTCAACCCGTAGGTCGTACAGCCCGGCAGCCGGCGGAGTCGGCAACGGGGTCGGCGGCGACGGCGGCTGCGGCGGTAAAACCGGTGTCGGGGTGACCGGCGGCAATGCCGGCGATGGTGCGACGACCGACGGCGTCGGCTCTGGGAACGGAGGAATCGGCGGGATCGGGACTATTTCAAACGCAAAGGTACTTTCCGCGCGTAACTTCGGCGCCATCGGCGAAAGTGCCGTCACGTACAATGTGTGCCAGCCTAACCCTAAGGGTTGCGGCACCAAGAACGTCCAGTAGCCGTTGGCATCGGCGTGCACGGTATACAGCACACCCGGCGCGTCGGCATTTTCAATAAACACGACGGCGTCCTGTAAATTCGTCTTTCCCAGAACCGTGGGTTGAATCGCGTAAGTTCTTCCCGTTTCACCGGGCGCGAACGGGACGCCATCAAGCTGGTAAATATGCACGTACGGGGCAGCCGTATCTTCACCCGTGACAAACGGATCGGGGTGCACCTGCGGCGGAATCGGGGTCGGCGGACCGGCACCGCCGCCCCGGAAAGGGGTTGGCGTGGGCGTCGCTTCCTGCGATGTCGGGGTCGGGGTTGGTGTGGGGGTTGGCGTGGGCGTGGGCACCGCTTGCGTCGTCAAACTCGGACAGGCGCTATAGGTGTCCAAAGCCGCCGCAACATCTCCCGAAACTTTCGATGCGCGGAGGTAATAGGTCGTATCCGCGCTGGCGGAGTCTTCCACCTGCACCCCGTATTCAACTTCAGTGAACCCGGTGCTGTCCAGTGAAATATGCGTGGTGGTCGCATTGGCGTCCTGCTGTGTGCCGGCGACAAATGTCACGTTGTCATCGGTCAAACCGGAGGAGACATTCGTTGTCGGCTCTCCATCGCTCAACTGGGTATCGGCAAGACAGATCAGCCCCGTGCAGCTGGAAGCGTCTTCCACTTTCATCCAAGTGCCAGACAGGCAATCGCTCTCGGTACCGTATTCCAAAAGAAACTGGTCGGTGGTTGAAGTGGAACCGGAATTGGAAATTTCAAGGCGCAAGCGCTTCGTTTCACCGAGGGTCACCGTCGTCGTTGCCGCATCCTGGTCGGCGCCGAAAGTAGCCGTCGCCTCGGTGCCATCATCGTTGCGAAATCGGTAGTGTGCGAGCGTTCGGTCGGCCTCGGTCGCGCGGATGCGCAAAGAAAAGACGATCGTTTCCGCGCGGGTTTCTTCCACCTGCGCGGAGAGGTACAAATAACCGGTCAGGCTGGCAATCTGGCAGACCGCCGTCAGAATGGCAACCAATCGCAACCGACGGAAATGCTTCGAAAATTTCCGGGGCTGCGGCGAACGACGGGACCCGTCCCGTAACGTCGCCGGAGAAAAAACTTTTGCAAGGCGACGCCGCCCCATAGCCGCGAATGAAGGTAAAAAATGGATAATACCAAATCGTGCGACCCACGGAAAACCGTGGGACGGTTTTTGTTTTCTTTCGTGTTGGTCTTATTTTTTGTTTCCCCCGAGAGTCTCGGAGTAATCACTACTGTACACCATTCCGCCCTTCAGCGGAAGTGGGAAAAAACAAAAATAATCCGTTGCCTATATGCACTATAGGCAACGGATGGCCGCACGCCATTCATCAAATCTTCATGCGTCCCGAAACGAATAGATCCCCCGCGCTACAAACACGTGAAACTGCTCACCATACGGTCGATATCCCCTTGCTGCGAGGGCACAACGTTTTCCACGGCGAAAAAAATGACCCGACGCCCGTGATCCAGGAAATAGTACGCGGAGTTCTGCTTTGGCAGCACCACGTCAATCTTACGGAACGTGCAGGTGTTAACCTTGACATCTTTGGCTATTACCGTCGCATCCGGGCGCGTGAATGGCGGCAACTTTTCCCGGTCGGCGATGACGGATTGGATACGCTGGTTCTCATACCATCGGATTTCGAGTAATCGCGACCAGCGATCCGGCCCGCTGAACACCACCGAATTGCTCCCCGTATGCACGGCGTATGGATACTGCACGGTAAAATTGCCCGCCGGATTTTGGTATGTTTTCCACTCCGGCGACATCGTCCGGGACGAAAACGCAACCCAGCTCAACAGGAGCAGTGCAAACCCCGCCACCACCAGCGGTAACATTTTGGGACGGCGCAGCTTCGGCGGGTGGGTTTTTTTCGGATCGCGAACGTGTGGCATATGGCGACGGCGGACGCAGAATATTTTTTCTGCCCGACCGAATAAAATGAATTATTCCCTTATTGCAAATCCCACGTAATCACCGTGGTATAGACTCCGGGGGTCGTCCCCGCGGGGATGCCCTGGGCCCAATCCGCCTCTTTCAACCAGTAGTTACCGCTGGCGCTTGACCCCGTGGCCATCGTTTTGGTGCTGGCCGCGCCGATGCAGCCACCGGCGGTCAGGGTCACATTCGTGCAGCTGCCGCTTGACGCCAGACACGTGAACGGATCAGTGATGCACAAAATCCCCGTCGTCGAAGGCACGTCGACGGGGCTGACTCCGCCGCGCAACCGGAAACTGTTCCGGCAATAAATCGTGAGCTTCGGACGGCTGCTGGCCGTACCGTAGCCCTCGTATCGCCAAAGGAACGCGTTGATGTCGCCCGTATCATTGTCCGCGATAATGATGCCGTTGTTGTCAACCGTGCCGTTAATCCAGCTCTGCAACTGCGCCACGCCGTCGGCGTCGAAATTGAACGTCAAGACCCCCAGCGCGCTCCGGCCCCAACCGCCGTCGCTATTGCCGTTCATCAAATCCGTCGCATACCGGTCGTCACTCGTATCGCCGGCGCCGGCGGTCGTCCAGGAAGTTGACCCGTCGTACGTATTCCACGTGGCCGTCGATTCGCCCCAGTCCCGACGCATGGCCTGGACGCCGAAACGGTGGACGGAGTCGCCGTTCGTTACATTGTTGTCCACCGTGATGCTGCCGCCCGAGACCGTGCATTCCGACGAAACCGAGCTGATATCCCATTGCATCAAGTTGCGTACGATCCCCGACCCCACATCGACGCACCCATCACCGTTGTAATCAACACAGTTCACCGCGCTGGCATCTTGGTTGGTCGTGGCTTCGGCCGAAGCGATATTCAAGTCTTGGGTACCGTCATAGCCAGCCGTCGGATAAACCCCATCCTGGAAACTGTAGCTCCGCGCCGCCGGACCGTTCCAGTAGCAGTC
>JAQTQO010000019.1 GCA_028712155.1 Patescibacteria group bacterium
TGTGATACACCCACTGTTTGTCAAAAGCAGTGGGTGGTTTTTATTGAGGTATTTCGCGTTTTTTACTCATGCAAGAATTTTCTGTGATGCATAGGCCTTTTGTTGTTGCGGTTTACCGCGATATTTATTTTTGGAGAATTGACAATATTTAATATTTATGGTATATTCTTTTTTCTGCTGTGTTTGGTGGTGGATCTTTTCAGAAGAAGGGAGACAAGCCATGTGGCCTGTTCGTCTTCTCCTTCAGGTGGTTTTCTGTCTGATCGCGTATGCCGCTTTGACCGATTCGCGGAGTAGCCCGATGCAAGTTGCCTCGGTGTTGTTCCACGAATCCGCCCATGGAGTCGCGGCCATCGCCACGGGCGGTGCATGGCAGAAGATGGAGATTTCAGCAGACGACCTGTCTGGCGCCTGCCAAACGAATGGCGGTTTCTGGCCGCTCATCGCCGTCTCGGGGTACCTCGGGGTCGCCGTGGTCGGTGTCCTTGCCATCTTCAGTAGCCGCCGACGAAAGTTCGCGGTGCTGCTGGCCGGCACGCTCACCATAGGATCGGCGCTGGCCCACCTGCTGCAGCTCAACGCTGATGCCGCTGCGGTTACCTGGCGGATGGCGTTCTGCTGCGGGGGACTGATGTTCCTTTGCGGAGTAGCCTGGTGGCTGGCGGCGCCAATTATGAGGATGCTGGGTACGTTCATGTGCTTCTACGCATTCTTTGATACCTACGGCGACTGCTTCAAGGCCGGTAACTCCCAGCAGGACGACTTCATCAACCTCGGCGCGTATCTCGGGCTTGACCGGGAAACGGTGGGCGTTGTACTGCTCATCGTGATCGCCGCCATCTCCCTCCATGCGATGTACCGTTCCGTGCGGGGCGACACGCCAGTGCCGCCCCGTTTTTTTAATTTCCCGCCGCAATATCCCGCGGCCTCCGAGGCAAGGGTGGATTGCGCGCGGGAAATTAACCCCGTACCAAACTCTCAAAATAAACGTTGCTGTATGGATATGAGCCGAAGGCGGTAGACCGCGCATGGCTGACGTGGCTGAGTAAGAATGCTCTCGCGAGTTTTGGTACCGGGGTTGGCATCCCGCCACTTGACTACCTTGTTATCGCTGTGCTAGGGTAGGTTTACTTTATGGCAATGCCGCAGAAGTTCTACACGTATTTCTGGTACGCTGACCCGAGATCAGCGAGTTTTCGTTATATGTAGGATGCCGTAAAAAAGGATAACGAAAATTGGCTGATCTCACCTGAGGTCAGTTTTTTGTTCTTTCCTCGCCGGTGGTATGGGAGTCATTACCTTGACAATTGGAACACTTCCGAAAGGGAAGAAAGGAGCCGACATGATCATCGTTATGGAGAGGAATCCCGTCAAGGACGGGAAACCCCTGGGCGTGAAGGCCTGCCTGGACGCTGTGTGCGCCTATGTGCAGGCGCACGAGTACGAGGTCGACATCAGTCGAGGGACCGGACAGACGGTCGTCGGGGTGCTCGGCGATTTCGACGAGCCCGAGAAGGCCGACGCCTTGATGCACGCGCTGCGTGCAATGGACGGTGTCGAACTGGTACAGCGGGTCTCGACGAAGTACAAGCTCGTGTCGCGGGAGTTCCCCGGTCATAACCCAACCGTCCAGGTCAACGGCGTTTCCGTCGGGGGCAAGCAGCTCCTGGTCATCGCGGGCCCGTGCGCGGTCGAGTCCGAGCAACAGCTCGAAGCCACCGCCCGTGCGGTCAAGTCGCAGGGTGCGCATGCGCTACGGGGAGGGGCCTATAAGCCCCGCACTTCTCCCTACAGTGCTCAAGGGCTGCGTGAAGGAGGCGTCTTCCTCCTGGATCGAGTCAAGCGGGCCTGCGGTCTGCCGGTGGTGACCGAGGTCACGCGGATCGATCTCATCGCGCTGCTCCACGAGCGGGCCGACGTGCTGCAGGTCGGGATGCGCAACATGGCCAACTTCGAGCTTCTCTCGGAGCTCGCGCGCACGAAAAAGCCCGTGCTGCTCAAGCGCAACATCGCCGCGTCGCTCGATGATCTGCTGCTCGCTGCCGAGTACATCGCGCGGGGCAACCCGCGGATCATCCTGTGCCTGCGCGGCATCCACCCGACGCGCAACGTCGAAACGCGGGCGCAACTTGACCTCGACGCCATTCCGCTGCTCAAACAGCGGACCTTCCTCCCCGTCATCGTAGACCCTTCGCATCCGGCTGGGCGTGCCGATCTGGTTATCCCGTTCAGCCAGGCGGCAATTGCCATGGGCGCCGACGGCCTGCTCGTCGAGGTCCACCCCAACCCGCCCGACGCGATCTCGGACAACGAGCAGCAGCTCACGTTCGAGCAGTTCGGCTCTCTGATGACCGGCGTGCGCGCGGTGGCCGCCGCCGTCGGCCGCACCGTCTAGCCGAACACCGTTCGGCTTCCGTCCAGCTCTTTACCTTCCCGACCGGGCCCGACCATTCTCATGGCCGGGTCTTTTTTAATTTTCCAATAATATCTGGTGTCTGCGGCGGCCATTATTTCATACTTTGCCCTACGATTTTGTTTGACAGCGGATGCCGGTTGCGCTATACTTATAGACGAACTCCGCACGGTAGTGGTGGCAATTCTGGTCAAACCTTTAACGTAGGTGGCAAATCGAACGGGGAGTGTTCTCCTCGGTCTGCGCCACCAACGGCCCATGGTGCAGGAGCTACGCCAGAGGCGTTACACATGCCTCCGGAAGTAGGATCCTCAGCCACCGGCCATCTGACGTCAGTCAGAAGATTCCACCATTCCGCGGGGAGTTCGTATACACGAAAAAACAGTGCAGCATTGGCTGGCACTGTTTTTAATTTTCAATTAACAATTTACAATTTTCAATCAATGCGACAATGTCTCAATTTTCAACCCCCTCACCCTACCCTCTCCCACCGAGGGAGAGGGAGATGTTTGAAAATTGTGTCATTGAAAATTCATTGGAAATTGTTAATTGAAAATTGAGCATTATACTTTTTGGTTTCTCTGGACGAGCCGGAAAATTTCCTTGAGCTGTTGTATGGCATAGCCCGGCTTGGCTTTCTTAAGCATCGCCGCTGGTCGCCATCCTTTGAGGTAGGCAACCGTGGCGACACCGGCGGAGCGGCCGGCGGAAATATCGTCGGGAAGATCGCCAACGAACAACACTTCGCCAGGTTTACGTTTAGCGGACCGGAGGAACGCGCGCACGCCGGCCGGACTCGGTTTGGGTGGGTAGCGTTCGCTGGTTCCAATGAACGTAAAAGCATGGCGCAGTCCCCATCGTTTCAGGCGGCGCACGATTTCAGTCCGCGGATCATCCGAGAGGATGCCCAATCGAATATCGCGAGCATGAAGCTGCCGGATCAGTCGCTTGGCACCCGGTGAAAGCCGGATGTTTCGTTGGTAGCGGCGGTAAATGACCGAGAGTTCTTTTCGGTGACGGCGGATGGTGCTGGCGTCAGCCCCATGCCGGCGGTAGAATGATTGCCAAGGAAGCGCGTAGGTCCGGCGGAATTCCAACAGGCTGATTTCCTTTAACCCAAGCAGGTGGAAGCACGCCATCCACCCGCGGTAGGCCGGTAGAAGATCGTTTACGAGCGTGCCATTCCAGTCGAAGAGGATACCACGAATTGTTATATTCTGAAATTTGGGCATATTTGTTTGTAGTATAGAGGAGAGCGGCGGCGATTCCAAATTCCCAAATCTAAAATTCCTTAATATCCAATTTCCAAAAATTTTGAATTTTGACTCGAGGGTATGTCTCTTCTCAATAAAGACCTTCAATTCATGTCCCGCTGTCTGGAGCTGGCACGGCAGGGCCTCGGTTGGGTTTCTCCTAACCCACTGGTCGGCGCGGTCGTGGTGGAAAAGGGCAAGGTCATCGGTGAGGGGTTTCATCATCAAGCGGGCATGCCGCACGCGGAGGTTGAAGCGCTCGCGGCGTGCGTGCACGACCCGCGGCGCGCGACCCTTTACGTGAATCTGGAACCGTGCGACCACGAGGACAAAAAAACGCCGCCGTGCACCCGCGGTATTATCGCGTCGGGTGTTGCTCGCGTGGTGGTCGGCATGGTGGATCCCAACCCCAAGGTTTCCGGCCGGGGCATTGCCCACTTGCAGAACGCGGGATTGCAGGTGACCGTCGGCGTTCTCCCGGAGGAATGCGTCGCGCTCAACCGGGTGTTCACCCACTGGATCACGACGCAGACGCCGTACGTCGCGGCCAAAGTCGCCGTCAGCCGCGATTACAAAATCGCCGCCGCGCCGGGGGTGCGCGTACAAATCACCGGACCGCTCGCGCAGCGCAAGGCCCACGAGCTGCGGCAAACGTACGACGCGATTTTGGTCGGCGTCGGCACGGTACTTGTCGACGATCCCGAGTTGTCGGTGCGTTTGTATGAAAACCGTCCGCGCGATCCGCGCCGCATTATTTTGGATTCCGCATTGCGGCTGCCGATTTCCGCCAAAGTATTACGCGACAAAAACGTGCTGGTGGTAACGACTCCCGCCGCCGACCCGAACAAACGCGCCGCGCTCCAGCAGGCCGGGATTCTCGTGCTGGAAACCGGCGGCGTCAACGGGCGGGTCAATCTCACCGAGGTGCTCGACTGGTGTGCGAAGAATTCCATCACCAGCGTCATGGTGGAAGGAGGGCGGAAAGTGCTGGACAGTTTTTTGGCCGCCGGGTTGATCCAGTATTGGCACGTGTTCGTCGGGCCAAAAGAATTGGGTCAAACCGGACTCGACGCGCTGTCGGACTTGTCGCCGCTGCAGCGTTGTGTGGCCAAAAAATCGGCGGAGATACTTGGGCCTGATGCGTATTTTTCCTGCGCGGTCGGGGAAGGGCGGCCGGAAATGGCGGGTGCAGGTTCTGATGCTTCCCATTGATTTTTACATACGGGAGTGATAATCTTTGATTCGTGAATTTTACACGCTCTTTCGGAAGTTCGCTGTGAGGTGAAAAATGGCAGAGAATGCCGTCGCATCGGGTGCGGATCAGTCCTTGTTTTCCACTCCGCTGCCCATGGCGGCGAGCGGTGACGTGGTGGTGCCGCCCGAAGTGTGCGCTCGTGCCGGCCTCAAGCCGGGTTTCCTGGTGTGTGCCCGGGTGATCGGGCCCGGTCGCATTCTGCTGGTCGCGGCCACGCCCGACCGGATCGATTCCGCGAAGGGAGACGCGAGTCAAGCGATCGAGGCCAGTATGGCCGAACTCGCTCGAAACTTCGAGGAATTGGAATCCTGACGCGCAACGCGCGTCGGCTAAACCGGCTCTTGCCGAACGTTTGCGGGGCGCCTACACTGGTGAAGGCGCCTCTTATTTATACCGTATGCTCGGACCCTTACAGGTTCAAACCATCCATACGCTGGCGGCCGGAAAGCTGCTGTTCTTCGCGGTGCTCGCCGCGGGCGTCTTTGGCTACCGGCGCCTGGAGCGCGGCCGGGCCTGGTGGCCGGTTGCCGCAGTGGTAACTGCCGCCATCCTTGCGCTGCAGGCATTGATTTTTTTCAACGGCACGCTGTGGAATCTGCTCTCCGGCGATGAATTGCTGGTCGCTTCGTTTTATCAGCGTGTCATCAGCGACGGCTTCAGTCATGATTTTTTCTATGCCAACCTCCCGCCGTTCTACCCGCCGTTTTTTTTCTACCTCGTCGGCAGCGCGGCGCGGCTTTTGCACCTGACCGGCATCGGCGCGGCGAAGCTTGGCGCGGCATTTGCCACCGCGTTGGTGCCGCTGCTTGCCTGGATATTTTGGCGGGTGCGCAATCCTGACGACGACCGCGTGGCGTCCAAACCGTACTTTCCGCTCCTGCTTTCCCTGCTGCCGTTCGTCGTCGTGGATTATCCGTCGCTCCTCACCAAACCGTACGAGTTCATCTCGGCCATCGGCGTGCTGCTGTGGTTTGTCTGGACGCAGCGCCTGGTGACCAAGTCCGACCAAAACCTGGGCGGGTGGATTTTGGTTTCGGGCGCGATTGGTGCGGTTTTATTCACCACGTACTACCTCTGGTTTGCGATGGTTTGCATCGCGGTGCTCGTGGCGTGCCCGTGGCGCGCGTGGCAAACCGCGCGGGACTACCTGCGGTCATGGGGAATGGTCGCCGGCATTGTCGCGGCCGGCTCCGCCTGGTACTGGCTGCCGCTGCTTTCCAGTTACGTGCAGCTGGGAATGGAAAACTGGCAGCCGGCGTTTTTCGTGGCGTCCGATTTCAATTTTTTTCCGCCGGTAGAATTCAGCTTGCGGAGTTTCTGGTTGTGGGCGGGGCTTGGGTCGCTGCTGTACTACCGCCGACGCGCTGCGGTGCGGCCGGCGGTCTTCCTGTTGGCCGGTGTGTATGTTTGGCAAATCGTCAGCCTGGCTGCCACGGTCATTGGCGACGCGCCGTTTCAGGCCGCGCGCGGGTTTACGTTTTTGGGCGAAATCATTCTGGGTTACGGTGCGGCGTACGGCGTGACGGCGTGGCTCGCTCCGACGGCGCACGGATTTTTGCAGATCAAAGAAATTCTGCACGAACGGATTTCCGGTACGGCCCGCGAGGGCAGGGGAGTGCCGGCGGCACGGTTTTTTATCCTCTGGCTGGTGCTGGGAGTCAGCCTGCCGTTCGGGTTGTGGCTGGAGCAGGAGGCGACGGTCAAGCGCATTGACGAGCTGCACCAATCAGATCGCGCGGTGGCGGCATTCGTGGAATACTTCCGGCGGCATCCCGCTGAAGCACGGCTGACGACACTGAGTTTCATTCCCAAACTGAACGCGCAGGTCGCCCTCCGCCAGTTCATCAGCTACAACCAGCACTATTCGCACCCGGCCGCGAACTTTTCACAGCGGCTGCTCTATCTAAAGGTGCTGGGGTTAGCGCAGACCCCCGAGGATTTTTATCGCCGTTTCACGCAGAAAAATTGGTATGACCCGATTCAGCAGCTACTCCTGTATTCCGACGGCGACGACTACCTCCTCTATTTTTGGATGGACGATTACCCCAACGGCGGGCGTGAAGAGGTGGTCCGCTGGCCTAAACGTTTGATTGTCGAACCGTATTTTCAAAAAGTGGCCGCGTTGTCGGTGGGCGGTTTCGATGCCTGGCGGCCAAAGTAGGGACGCTCGAAACGGAGATTAAAAATTAGCACAAATAGTGGCCATAAAAAGCCATTTTTTGTTTGTATTATTGACAAATATAATATTATATGATATGAATAATTTTCTGATCGTATGATCAGGACGTCCCGCCAACGGCGGGATAAGGGTGCCTGGTTTCTGCACCATAATAGAAACCGCGTTCTTTTTTAAAGGAGGCCGTATGGCCACCGTGTTCGTCATCACCGCTGGTCCGTGCCACTTCGACTTCTTCGGCTCGTTGTCTGAAGGGGACGCAGAACACCGAAAGAAGGTTCGATTCGAACTGCTGCGCGAAAGCGATCCGCGAGCCGTGTACCACATCGACATGACCATCGATGGGGCCGGCCGGGAGGACGGTTCCGGCTTCAGGTGGAACCTGAAGGGTGAGCACTGGCCCGAGACGGTCAACCCCACGCCGGTGAAGCTCACCGGCTGGTACGACACCAAGCGGCGCGTTGGCCGTCTGGTGCGCAAGGACTAGTCACCTCGTCAACAACCCCCGCGTTTGCTTCGGCACACGCGGGGGTTCTCATTTTTGTCCAACATTTTTTCTTGACAATAAAGAGTATCGGGTATAAAACAGCGTTGGGCTACTTCGATTTAGGGACAAAGAATCCAACGATCTTTTTTTCCGTTCCCTGTGTACCGTAGAATTGGGGGCGCTCCTTTTCTCCGAGGAGGTGTCCGATGGCGCAGTTTTCCATCACCGGCGGTCCGACACTGGAAGGGCTGGAAGGGGCACTGTTCAACAAGAACAGGGACCCTGCACAACGCGCGGTGGACTTCCATCTGGCACGGGGAGAAGAAAGTGGAACCGTCGTCATTGTGGTTCGGGAAGTCGAACGGCAGCTCGACACGGCCGATGAATGGTGCTTCCGCGGAAGTGCCATGATCATCGGCAGCGAGAGCGGCAACAACCCGATGGCGGATGCCATCGCTCCCGGCACCACCGTGCGCGGTTACTACCTCCCGGCATCGCAGTCCGGGTGGATCGAGCCGCTGTAGCCGGATTCAACGCCGGCGCATATCCTTGATAGGCAACTTGCTTATCAAGGATTTTTTCATCATTCATCAGCTTGTAGGAACCGTACATTTCAGGCAAAATAAGAGGTAAGCTATGCCCCAACTTCCGACAAAACGAGGGTCCGCGGCGCCGACGATTTACGTCATTTTCGGCGCCACCGGCGATCTGATGGAAAAGAAGCTGGTGCCAGCGCTGTTTCACCTCTACCAGAAGCAGATGCTGCCGCTGATGTTTCGCGTCATCGGGTTTTCCCGCCGCGAGTGGAATGACGCGCAGTTTCGGGACTACGTGACTTCGGTCGCTTTGCCGGCGCTCAAAGCCGCGCCCGAATGGGGTCAATTTCTTCAGCGCCTGTCCTTTCAGCAGGGGTTGCTCGAACAGCGCAAAGGGTACGACGAACTGGCCAAACGTCTCGGCTTGCAGGATCAGGAATGGAAAATGTGCGCCAGCAAACTTTTCCACCTCGCGGTCCCGCCGACATTTTATAAAACCGTGCTGACCAATTTGGCCGAATCCGGTTTGACCAAACCGTGCAGCCCGGAAGAAGGCTGGACGCGCGTGATGGTGGAAAAGCCGTTCGGCAACGATCTGAACACGGCACAGGAGCTCGATAAATTGTTGGGCAAGCTTTTTAAAGAAGAGCAGGTCTACCGGCTGGATCATTATCTGGGTAAAGAAACCGTGCGCAACGTTTTGGCGTTCCGTTTTTCCAATTCCTTTTTGGAACCGAGCTGGAACCGCGATCACATCGAACGGATTGCCATCGGGGCGGCCGAAACAAGCGGAATTTCTGGCCGCGGAGAATTCTACGACAGTGTGGGCGCGCTGCGCGACTTCGGACAGAATCATCTACTGCAGCTGCTCGCTTTGTTCACCATGGATAATCCCGGTACGTTTGACGCCGCTGCCATCCGCCGCCGGCGCCAGGAAATCCTTGCGGCGCTCAAAATCCTAACGCCTCAGGAGGTTGCCACGCACACGCTCCGCGGCCAGTACGAAGGTTACCGGCAGGAGGCGGGCGTCGCGAACGGCTCGACCACCGAAACGTACTTTCGGATGAAAACATTTCTGCAAACTCCGCGCTGGGCCGGTGTGCCGATCTACCTGGCATCCGGGAAAAAGCGTCCGGAGGACAAAGCGATCGTTTCGGTGACGTTCAAGCACCCCGTGCCGTGCCTGTGTCCGCCGCAATCCGAGCGCCATTACCGCAACGTGCTCAAATACCAGTTGCAGCCGCAGGAGGGCATGGCCGTATCGTTCTGGGTGAAAAAACCGGGACCCGACATGGTACTCGAAGAGCGCGATTTCGTCTTCGATTATCGCAGCGCGTTTGGCCGCGAGCAATTTATTGAAGCGTATGAAAAATTGATCTTGGACGCGATCGCCGGCGACCAGACGCTGTTTGTCTCCACGCGCGAAATCATGGCCGGTTGGCGGTTCACCGATCCGATCGCAAGGGTGTGGGCGAGCGGTTCGCCGCCGCTTGAAATTTACCGGCCCGGCGATGCAGCGATCAGCGCGCGCGGATTGGACGCCGACGTCGTGCCGCCGAAGTTCATGCTCGGCTACGTCGGCTTGGGCAAGATGGGGAAAAACATGGTGCAGCGGCTGCTGGAGAGGAAATGGCCGGTGGTGGCGTACAATCGCAGTCCGGAGCCGGTCGCCGAGGTCGTGGCGCGCGGAGCGGTCGGCGTTTCCAGTCTGGCGGACATGGTTTCCAAGCTCACGCCACCGCGCGTGCTGTGGCTGATGCTGCCGGCCGGCGACGTGGTGGAGGAATTTTTATTCGGTCCCGCCGGGCTGGTCAAGCTCTTGCAGAAGGGAGATCTGGTAGTTGACGGCGGCAATTCTTTTTTTGAAGACACGCAGCGCCGGGCGAAAAAAATGGCGCGGCTGGGCATCCGCTACATGGATGTGGGAGTTTCCGGCGGGCCGGGCGGCGCGCGCAACGGCGCGTGCCTGATGATCGGCGGCGAGCGCAAGGATTTTGAAAGGCTGGAGCCGCTGTTTTCCGACCTGGCCGCGGCCGACGGTTACCGCTACTTCGGCAAAATCGGTGCCGGGCATTTCGTCAAAATGGTGCACAACGGTGTCGAGTACGGTATGATGCAGGCGATCGCCGAAGGGTTTGCCACCTTGAGAGCGTCGCAGTACAAACTGAACCTGGCGCAGGTGGCCGACCTCTACAACAACGGCAGCGTGATCGAATCGCGGCTGGTTGACTGGCTGCGGCAGGCCTACCTGCGGTACGGCCCAAACCTTGCCGAAGTTTCCGGCAGCGTGGCGCACACCGGCGAAGGGGCGTGGACGGTCAAAACCGCCAAGAAATTGAAGGTGCCGGTCCCCATCATCCAGGAGTCGTTCAAGTTCCGCGTGAAGTCGGAAAAGAAACCGAGCTACACCGGAAAAGTATTGTCCGCGCTGCGCAACCAGTTCGGCGGACATGATATAGCAAATAAAAAATTTAAGAAACTAAAATGGAGAAAATTACCTAGGTAAAATACGATGCGTTTCACTTACGGCTAAGGAAGAAATATCATTATGATGCCTGAACTTCCCTCACCTCGCCAGCCGCGGACTCGGTATCCTTATGGTCAGATTGTTTTGGGCTCTGCGCCCGGCGCACTCGATGCGGTGTATTGTTTTATCCGAC
Source organism: Patescibacteria group bacterium (assembly GCA_028712155.1). GTDB lineage: Bacteria > Patescibacteriota > Patescibacteriia > Buchananbacterales > GWA2-38-13 > VMFR01. The sequence goes on from JAQTQO010000019.1 coordinate 10,781, forward strand.
ACGAGCAGCCGGATGTTATTTTGGGGATTATGTTTATATTCGGCGGTAGTATTCTTTATATTGCCATATCTTCAATTCTTAAACGCCCATCGTTTTTGAGTTTCGGCGTGGTGCTGAGCGGACTTGTCATGCTCGCCGTAAGTTTTATCATTACTTAACCTACGTTGCCCCAATCTTTTAATTAAAAAAAGCAGTGTATGTCATCTGATACAATTGCTTTGAATGTGTTTACTAAACTCGTTCGTTATTACATTTTAACTTCCACGACCGCGGCCGGGTCGGGGCACCCGACATCGTCGTTGTCGGCAACTGACCTCATAGTGGGATTGATGTTTGGCGGCGTATTTCGGTTTGACGCGGACAATCCGCAGTATCCGAATAACGACCGGCTGATTTTTTCCAAAGGTCACGCGTCGCCGCTTTTGTACGCGCTGTGGGCGGCCGCTGGCAAAGTGAGCGAACAAGAATTGATGACGTTGCGGAAATTTGGCAGCCGGCTGGAAGGCCATCCGGTGCCAGCATTCCCATACGCGGAAGCGGCCACCGGTTCTCTCGGCCAAGGGCTGTCAGTTGGCGTTGGCATGGCATTGAACGCCAAACTCGACAAGCTACCGTACCGAACCTACGTGCTTTTGGGTGACAGTGAAATGGCCGAAGGGTCGGTGTGGGAAGCGCTGCAGCTGGCCGCGCACTATAAACTCGGCAACCTCGTCGGGATTTTAGATGTCAACCGTTTGGGGCAAACGGGCGAGACCATGTACGGTCACGACGTCGCAGCATATAAACGGCGCATCGCCGCGTTCGGGTGGGAAACCATCGTGATTGACGGCCACAAAATGTCCCAAATACTGACGGCGTACCAAAAAGCAGTTAAGGTGAAAGACAAACCGGTGATGATTATTGCCAAAACTTTGAAAGGCAAGGGGGTGTCGTTCATCGAGGACAAGCCGGGGTTTCACGGCGTTGCGCTTAAGCCCGAGCAGTTAGTGGCGGCACTAAAAGAGTTAGGCGAAGTGGATAAAACGGTGCGGGGCGAAATTGCCAAACCGGAAAAAGTATTAAGAATAGCAAACGCACTGAGCCCCAAGCCCCAAGCCCCGAACACTTATCCCTCTGATAAACCGGTTGCCACCCGCCAAGCCTATGGCAACGCGTTGGTGCGGTTGTTTCCGCAATTCCCTAATATGGTGGTGCTCGATGCCGAGGTGTCGAATTCTACTTTTGCCGAGACCTTTAAGAAGGCGCACCCCGAACGGTTTTTTGAAATGTACATCGCCGAACAGAATATGGTGGGCACGGCGCTCGGGCTGTCCCGCCGCGGGAAATTGCCGTTCGTTTCCACTTTTGCGGCGTTCCTCACGCGCGCATTCGATCAAATCCGCATGAGCCAGTATTCGCAGGCCAATATCAAATTCTGCGGTTCGCACGCCGGCGTTTCCATCGGCCAGGACGGGCCGTCGCAGATGGGGCTGGAAGATATTGCGATGTTTCGCACGATTTTGAACAGCGTCGTGCTGTATCCGTCCGATGCAGTGTCCGCGGAAAAGCTGGTCGAGCAGGCGGCACGGCACCAGGGGATCGTGTACCTGCGGACCAATCGCATGGCCACGCCGATGCTGTACCAACCCAATGATGAATTTCCCATTGGCGGTAGCAAAGTGCTCAAGTCGAGCGCCAAGGATGCCGTCACCGTGGTGAGCGCCGGTGTTACATTATTTGAAGCGCTGAAAGCGTACGAGGAATTATTGGAAGAGGGGATTACCGTTCGCTTGATTGATCTGTATTGTGTCAAACCCATTGATACGACAACGCTAAAGATAGCGGCCCGTGAGACGAAAGCGATCATTACCGTCGAAGACCATTTTGCCGAAGGCGGAATTGCGGATGCGGTGCGCGAAGCGCTGACGGAAAATCCGGTACCGGTCATTGCGCTGGCGGTCCGCCGTATGCCAAAAAGCGGTAAGCCCGAAGAGCTCCTGAGTTTTGAAGAGATTTCTGCCAAGGCGATTGTAGGTGCGGTAAAAAAGTTCACTCGCAAGGAATAATATTTTACGACGCTGCATATTTTTTTGGGAGCAGTGAGCGACCGCTTCAACTATTGTAATCACTTTTTTTATGTCCACCGGTCGGCCGCTAGGGCTGCGAACAAAAATTTTTCTGGACGGCGGGGATCCGCAGCAGACGAAAGCCGCCCTCGATATGTTGGGATTTTTGGACGGGCAGACAACGAACCCGACGCTGATTGCCAAGAATCCGGTCGTGCAGGACTACCTCGCCAAGGGCGCAAAATACACTGAGGAAACGGCGTATGAATTGTATCGAAAGGTGGTCACCGAAATTTCTGCGCTTTTACCGGAGGGATCGGTTTCCATTGAAGTTTATGCCGACCAGCGCACCCCGGCAAAAACCATGATTTCCCAGGCCGAGGAGATGTTTGCCTGGATTCCTAACGCGCACATCAAATTCCCCATTACTGCGGAAGGGCTGCGCGCCGCGGAGCTGGCGGTCAAAGCGCATGTCCGCGTGAACCTGACGCTCTGTTTTTCGCAGCCGCAGGCGGCCGCCGTGTATCAGGCGACGCGCGGGGCCAAGCGCGGCGACGTGTTCATCTCTCCGTTCGTCGGCCGGCTGGACGACCGCGGCGAGAACGGCATGGATCTGATAAAAAATATATTGCAGATGTATCGCCCGGGCGACGGGCACGTGGAGGTGCTGGCCGCCAGCATCCGTACTATGGAACATTTCCTTTGTGCTTTGCAGATGGGCGTTGACATCGCCACCGTACCGTTCAAAATTCTCAACGACTGGGCGGCGCGGGGGATGCCGATCCCGGGGGATGATTTCGTGTACCGGGCGGCCGGATTGCGGCCGATCCCATACCAAAATTTGTCGCTCACGCGATGGCAAAAATTCGACATCGGGCACGAGCTCACGGATAAAGGGATTGAAAAATTTTCCCAGGACTGGAATGCGCTGATACAGTGAGTTTTGCCTATGGCGTTTCGCATCATCGATATTTCACTGCCGCTCGACAAAACCACGGTCGTGTACCCGGGCAATCCGGCGATTCGCATCACGCCGCGGCGGGGGAAGACGTCCGATATGTCCGCGATCACTCTGGGGTCGCATACCGGAACCCACATTGATGCGCCGCGGCATGTGTTCAAGAAAGGCCGCGGGGTGGGCGAGCTTGCGCTCGACCGTTGTGTTGGTCCTTGCCGGGTGTTGGATTTGACCGGCGTGCGAACGGCGGTTACGACGAATGACTTGCGCTCACATCGGATTCGGTCGGGCGAAAGAATCTTGGTCAAGACGCGAAATTCCAAGCGCGGTTTCAAAAAATGGTACGACGATTACATATGGTTGGCGCCTGATGCCGCTGTATTTCTGGCGCGCAAAAAAATCGCGCTGTTCGGCATTGATTCCTGGTCGGTTAAGCAGCGGGGGAGTCCGGATAACCGGCCGCATACCGCCCTGCTTGCCCGCGGCATCCCCATCCTCGAAGGGCTGAATTTGAAAGCGGTCCGGCCGGGGCGGTACTTCCTGGCGGCCTTGCCGTTGCGTTTTTCCCGCCTCGACGGCGCACCGGCGCGGGCGGTGCTTTTCGGATAGCTGGCCTGTGGTTAACTCCCGGACCGATTTCTTGGTATAATAAGTACCAAGTTTTTTAAATAAAATTAAATGAAATATTATGGCTCATGATTCGCGTCGGCCGAATCGAAGAAAACAGGTTTCTCGCCTCCGGGCAGCGATGACCGCCCGCGAGCGCTTGCAGGCGGGTGCACCGGCGCGGTTACTGCTGATCATTGGGTTCACGTGCGTGGCCGCGGTGCTGGGGGTTGGGGCGTCGGTGTTCGCATACTCGTACGTCCATATGCAGACGGGCTCCGTCGGCGTGCTCATGATCGGACAATCCCGGCCGCCGATTGGCGCGGTGGCAGCGTTCACCTTCGACGCCTCCGGCCCGACGCAAATCGATGTCAGCGCGCGCGGCAATAACGCCGGCTGCTCCGGCACGCAGTGCCCGGTTTACGATGCCGGCGGTTTTCTCACCTTCGACGGGCGCCAAAATTTTCTCAAAATCAACGACAGCGATGATTTTTCTAACCTCGGCCAATGGACCATTGTGGGCTGGTTCCGTCAGTCCAGTGGCGGACAACTGGTCAGCTCGGGTGCGGGCGGCGTGAGCGTGTACCCACTGGTGACGAAAAGCCGGGGGATCGCCGAGCGTCCCGATGTTGACGTGTCATTTTTTGTGGGCGTGACCGCCGATGGCAAGCTCGCGGCGGATTTTGAAGACCGCAATACCGCCGCCAACCATCCCGCGATTGGCGCGACCGCTTTGAGCGCGGGAACCTGGCATCAATTCGCCGCGGTGTTCACAGGAACGGCGTTGCAAGTGTACGCCGACGGGACGCTGTCCGGTTCGGCAAACGTGAGCGTGCTGCCGGCGGTCAACTCGGTGGTTCCGGTTGGCATCGGAACAAGTTTTGACGAGCGCAGCGTCGCGAGCGGTTTTTTTGCCGGCAGTCTCGATGAGGTGGAAATCTACCGGCAGGCGTTCAACGCCGAAGAGGTGCGGTACAAATTCCAGACGCACGGTTTGGTGGCGCATCTCCCGCTCGATGACCGCGCGACCGCCCAGCCCGATGGCGGACTGTACGCCAATACCGCGCGCTGCAACGGCGCTTCCTGTCCCACCTGGACCGAGGACGGCCGCGTGTTCGCCGCCTACCAGTTTGACGGCGTCGACGATTTTTTCGAAATGCTTGATACACCGACGCTCAATCTTACCGAGTACACACTCGCGTTGTGGTTTAGGGCCACCAACCCTCAGGCGCGCACGCAAGCGGTGCTGGGACGGGGCGAAGATTGGGCCAAGGACAAGGCGCAGTGGGTCATCGAGATCAATGATCCGTCGAATCCGCGCAAGGTGCAGCTGTGGTATGAAGCGACCGACGACAGCGATTTCTACTTCCCCAGTAAAACCGACATCGCGTCCAATACCTGGTACCACGTGGCGGTCACCCGCAGCAACAATGGTACGGTCCGGCTCTATCTGAACGGCGTGCTGGAGCACGAATCCGTGGCGTCTGTGGGCCCGGCCGTCGTCGCCGCTCCCGTGCTGATCGGTGCGCGCACGAATACGCCGAATACCTACCAGGATTATTTCACGGGCACCATTGATGACGTGCGCGTTTACCGGCAGGTGCTGGCCGCCAACGATATCGCGTACCTGTATAATTTGCGGACCTCGTTTACCCAATGCCAGGATCAGGTTGATAACGACGGTGATAGTTTAATCGATCTGGCCGACCCCGGTTGTAAGATTCCGACCGACAACAATGAAGCGATCGCCACCACCCAGTGTCAGGACGGCAAAGACAACGACGGCGACGGGCTCACCGATCTGGCCGACCCCGGCTGCAAAATTCCGACCGACAACAACGAAGCGATCGCCACCACCCAGTGTCAGGACGGCAAGGACAATGACGGGGACGGGTTGGCGGATTTACTTGATCCCGGCTGCCGGGTTGCGACCGACAACAACGAAGCGATCGCCACCACCCAGTGCCAGGATAAAAAGGATAATGACAGCGATATCGTTATTGATTTGGCCGATCCCGGTTGCACCGTGGCCTTGGGTAACGATGAATCTGCAGCGACGACCCAGTGCCAGGACGGCAAGGACAATGACAGCGACGGGCTCACCGATCTGGCCGACCCCGGCTGTAAGATTCCGACCGACAACAACGAAGCGATTGCGACGACCCAGTGCCAGGATGGCAAGGACAATGACGGCGACGGCCTCGTTGATCTCCGTGATCCTGGTTGTGTGGTGGCGACCGGCAATGATGAATCCGCTGCCACTACGGCGTGCCAGGATAAAAAGGATAACGACGGCGATGGTTTGACGGATATGGACGATCCCGGCTGCAGCGAACCGGGGGACGGTGATGAAACCAATTCCATTTCTATAAACCTCGTCAATGTTGGCGACACCTGGAAATATTTCAAAGGCCTGCAAACGCCGGCCAATTGGAATCAGCCATCGCTTGACGACAGTACCTGGTTGTCTGGGCCAACCGGCATCGGGTACGATGATGGGGATGATGCGACGCAGCTTGGTGACATGAGGGGCAGTTACGTGACCGTTTACGCAAGGAAAGCCTTTACGTTGAACCGCCCGGATGTCTACAAAAAATTGGAATTAACCGTCGATTATGATGATGGATTCGTGGCGTACTTGAATGGAACTGAAGTTGCGCGGAGAAAAATGGGTACGGCCGGAACGGCGGTCAATAAAGACACGCTCGCCGAATCTCACGATGCGGGTGCCCCGGAAACTATCGTGTTGCCAACAGGGGCACTGATTGCCGGCCGCAATGTCCTGGCCGTTGAGGTACATAATACCGCGATTACAAGCTCGGATCTTTCATTCATTCCGTCGCTGAAAGCGTCACAGGTTGTAGTTGATTGCCGCAGCATAGATGCCGACGCGGACGGTTACTTCGCACCGCGCGATCCGGGCTGCGGCGGGGGTGCGCTGGTCGACTGCAATGACAGCAACCCGCGCATATTCCCGGGTAACAATAATGCGTATTGCGATTGCAATGATCGTGACGGGTTCCCTCAGGGACGGAGTGAAATCCTTGGCAATGCGGTGGATGAAAACTGCGACGGCCAGGTTTTTGAATGTTTCGCTTCGTACCCCGCCGGCACGACCCGGCCGGCGGAATGCAGCACATCCAACCCGCCGCCGCGGATCGGATCGTTCGGCGGCAATCTCAATGAGTCCTCCGGCGTTATCGCTTCGCACCAGTACCCCGGTGTATTCTGGGTCCACAACGATTCGGGGGACAGCAATCGAATCTTTGCCACGTACGAGGATGGCCGGGTCATTCGCGAGGTGACCGTCGACATCGGCGGTGTCTCTATGAGCGGCGCCGACTGGGAAGACATCTCGCTCGATCCAAAAACCAATGAGATTTGGATCGCTGATTTCGGTAACAACTGCAACTGCCGGAGCGACCTGAAACTCTGGAAAGTCACCGAGCCGAATCCGTTCAGTGATACCGTGACGGCCCGGGCCGTACGTTACGACTTCAAATACCCGGATGGCAGCCACAACGCCGAAGCGCTGTTTGTCTGGAAAGCGCGGCCGTATGTGGACGCGGACATCAACATTCCCTACATCGTTATCAAGGGCGGTACGGCGGGCGTCTACACGTTCTCGCCCGAACTCAAATCCGGCGTGACGCTCAAGAAGATTGCGACCTTCAATTCCGGCGGTGTGTTGGTCACCGGGGCGGACATTTCCGACGATGGACGCCGGCTGGCGTTGGTTAATCACGGGTTTGGCGGTGCAGGCTATCACTGGATTATGGAGCGGAGCGCTGATTCCCAGGACGTCGCCGATTTCTTCAAGGTGGCCGCCTGGACCAAAACGTTTGTCAACGAGCAAACTGAAGAAGTCACCTTCCTGCCCAACAGCTACAGCCTCATGACTGGCAGCGAGCAGCGGTCACTTTGGCGGTTGGATCCCTGGTACTACGAACCGGCCAAGTAAATGAACGGGAGCGAAATTGTGACCGGGGGTACTTCGCGGGAAGTACCCCCGGTGTTTGTGGCGTAAACGCGCAGGTTGCAAAAAGTAAAAATTCCGGTACAATTGAGTTCACGTCGGTTGTACGCCCGGGGTGTAGTATACCGGCAGTACGCGTGCATGGCCCACCTACGTCCTCGTATGGACTACGGTGGGTATAGGCGCATCATCCAAAACACATTCGGGGTGTAGTATACCGGCAGTACGCGTGCATGGGGTGCATGCAGACGGGGTTCGACTCCCCGCACCCCGAATGTGTTTTGGAAGAGTATGTGCAGACGAGGTTCGCCTGTCCGCCGAAGTCCGCCGCAGGACGAAGGCGGAACCCCAAAAAATTGCGCGGATCGGGTTTCCGAGGAGTGTGCCGGTCCCACGAAAACAGGTTGCTCCGGTTTCCATTATTGCCATAAAGCCTATGCTGGTGGTAAGCAATGCCGTTGCCGACGGCAAGAGGCTGGCGAAAAAACTCAACGGAAATTTTTTTTCTCCGCGGGAAACCGTCTTTCCGGATAGCGAGAAAATTTTTCCCGTCGGGGGACGGGGCGTAACGGTCGCCGATGTTCTCCTCTTTAAATTCAATACCGTCGAGAGTTTTGACGATCAGCTGTTCAATCTCCTGTGCTGGCTGCGCCGGTTCGCCGATCGCCGCGTGACCCGGCTAGTACTGCCGTACCTGCCGTACCTGCGCTCCTATCCGTTCTCCAGGCGCGACGTCGATAAACTCGCCGTCATTTTTTTAGCGATCGCGGAGCGGGTGAAAAAATTGTACCTCGTGTCGCCGCACGTCTCCGTCACCCGCCTGGCCGTGTCTTTGCCGTTGCATCGTTTCACGGTCATCAACATCGACCGGCAGATTATCGCGTTTCTCGCGTCGCTGGGACAGGATTTGCTGTTGGTGGCGCCGGATGCCGGTTCGGCGCCGACGGTTCGGCAGTTGGCGACCGCGGGGGGTTGGGACTACGCGGTGATTTCCAAGCGCAGAATTTCCCCGGTTGCCGTCGTGATGCATTTGGATAAGCAAAACAAGAAAATCGTTTCGGCGAACGCGGCCAAAAGGTTCGTGATCATTGATGACATGGTGAGTACGGGTGCGACCCTGGCGAAGGCTGGGGCCCTCTTGCGGTCGTGCGGGGCAAATAAAATTACCTGCCTGGTGACACATGATACTTCCCGCGGAAGCCGGCGGAGAAAAGTGGAGGTCCGGTGTTCTGACTCGTTGCTGGGAGCACCCGCCGCGTCGTTCGACCTTACTGGATGCATCGCGGCGACGATCATGGCCGATCGTTCCGCGCGGCGGAACTGATGACAGCATTCTATGGATTGGACCAGTTTTTTTCTCGTGAACCTCCAGCATTTTCGGATTTTGGGCTACTGGGTGGTCTTGCTGGTTTCGTTGGTGGAATCGCTCGCGTTCGTCGGGCTGGTTTTCCCCGGCTCGGTGCTGGTGGTACTCGCCGGGTTTTTAGCCAGCCGCGGGTATTTTGACTTCGGTGATCTCTTTTGGTTCGCGGCGGCCGGCGCGATCATCGGCGACGCGGTCAGTTTTTACCTTGGCCGGCGCGGCACCAAGCTGTTCCGCGACGACGCAAAAATTTTTCATTCGAGTCACCTCGTGCGCGGCCAGCGCTTCTTTGGGCGCTACGGCGGCGCGAGCGTTTTTTTGGGCCGCTTTGTCGCCCCGCTGCGGCCGGTCATTCCCTTTGTCGCCGGGGTGTCGGGCATGGCGACCCGGCAGTTTTTCTTTTGGAACATTTCGAGCGCCTTGGTCTGGTCGTTTACGCATTTGATCTTGGGGTACTTCTTCGGCGCGGCGTGGAGAACCATTGAAGTATGGACGACCCGCATCGGCATCGCTGCGGTGGTTGCCGTGGCGTTTTTCGCACTGCTGTACTACTTGCGGCGGTTCATCGTTCGGCAGGGGAGAGAAATTTTCGGTCTGGTGCGTTCGGTGGCGCGGTCGGTGGCCCGGGCGGTCGCCACCAACCCGGAGGTGCACGCGTACGTCCAAAAACACCCCCGGTTTTTCGCGTTTGCGCGCCAGCGGTTTTCCCGCCGAGAATTCCACGGTTTGCCGCTCACGCTGCTCACCGTCGCGTTCGTGTACGTGCTATTCCTCCTGCTGGGAATTATGCAGGACATCCTGGCGTCGGAACCCATCACCTCGGTTGATACGCGGGTGGCGGACCTGCTCGCGCAGTTCCGTGATCCGCAGCTCACCCGACTGTTCCTCTGGATTACCGCCTGGGGGAATTGGCTGGTGGCGGGAAGCATCACTGCTGTTGCGACGATAATTTTTTTGCTGCGGCGGCGTCGCCACATGGTCGTGGCGCTATGGACGACCATGCTCGGCAGCCAGATGTTTCACATCCTGGGCAAGTGGGTGGTCCACCGTTCACGTCCGCCGATGGCGCTCTACGCCGTGTCGTCGACGTCGTTTCCCAGCGGCCATGCGGTTATTGCGGCCGCATTGTACGGCTTTGTCGCCTTTGCGCTGGCGCGGTCCGCGAAAACGTGGCGGGGCAAAACGAACGCCATTCTCGGTGGGCTGGTCGTTATCCTCGTACTTGGATTCAGCCGGTTGTACCTCGGGGTCCACTACCTGAGCGACGTGTGGGGCGGGTACCTCATCGGTTTGCTGTGGCTGATCATCGGCATTAGTTTGGCGGAGTGGTACCGTGCCCGTCCGGCCTCTCAACCGACGCCGGCCGGCCGGATTTCCGGTCGCGTGCAGTTGATCACGGTCGCGCTCGTGGCCGCCGAGCTGGTGTTTGTAATCACCTACGCGACGCAGTTTCGTCCGTCCGCGCTGGCCGCAGCGGCGCCGCAGCCGGTGGTAACCGCGGATCTCCTGAAGGTGTTCAGTGAAAATCAGTTGCCGAAATATACCGAAACGCTCACGGGTAACCAGCAAGAACCGCTGAGTTTTATCGTCACGGCCAAGGACGACGCGGCGCTGGTGGCGGCCTTTCGCCGGGCGGGCTGGTACCGCGCCGACCCGGTCAACCTCTCGACGCTCAGCGCGCTGCTGCAGGCGGCGCTGAACAACACGGCGTATCCGACGGCGCCGATGACCTCGTCGTTTTGGAATAACGCCGTGCAGGATTTCGGGTTTGAAAAACCGACTGCGGCCGACAGCGTGCGGCAGCGCCACCATGCGCGATTCTGGCGCACGGGCTACGTGACGCCGGCGGGTGAGCTCCTGTACGCCGGTACCGCCAGCCTGGATACCGGCATCAAGTGGGGGATTACGCACCGCATCGATCCCAACGTTGATGCCGAGCGGGCGTTTCTGCTTTCCGATTTGCAGCAGGCCGGTGTGGTGGCGCAGTCGCGTGCAGTGGCGTTCGTGCCCGGCACGTTGGGAAAGAATTTTTCCGGCGACCAATTTTTCACGGACGGTACGTTATGGTATGTTGAAGTATCCAATCCCTGACCGACGATCGCAGAGCTTCGGGGCGCAGGACAAAATATTTCATCAATAATTCACCGGCCGTTTAACCCATGGAATGATATGCGAAAAACCATAGCTATTGCGTGCATCGCGCTGGCCGCCGGAGTGGTGACGGGCTGCACCCAGCAGTCAGCGCCCGCCAACGTGAATGCTGTGCCGACACCGCAACCGTCGGTGAGCGTCGGCACCAACCCGCCGTCGCCGAACCCGAAAGTGTCTGACGTGGAGATGAAGAATTTTTCCTTTGCACCGCCGGAACTGCGCATCAAAGTCGGCGAGGATGTCGTGTGGACGAACGCGGATGCCTCCCCGCATACGGTGACCTCCGACACCGGCAGTGAATTGGGCTCCGATACCATTGCCCCCGGCGCAACATTCACGCACCGTTTCTTAAGCGCCGGTACTTTTGCTTACCATTGTTCCATTCACCCGAGCATGCAGGGTACGGTTGTTGTTGAGTAAACGGAGATACGGCTGCTGGCGGAACGGCCGCAGTATCGGGCGAAATTTTTTCGCTGCGTTTTTCTGGGTTGGATTTAAAAAACGGCCTTTTGGCAGGCCGTTTTCGCACGAGAGGAGAAAGGAACTGGCCGGGGTTAGCGTACCGCCCGGGCTTTTTTCTCGCGCGCGCAGCGGCCAGCGCGCGGCCGCGGCAGGGGGTCGTCGAGTTTCGCCTCGCAGTGCGGGCACCGGGCGGGGCCGTTGGGCCGCATGCCTTTGCAGGCCGGGCAGGTGTCGATGGTACGCGGGACCTCCTGGTGGCAGGTGGTACAGCGCAGTGGCAGCGGCGCACCGCAGTCGGGGCAGTACAGGCACGGGCGGTCGCTGGCGATCTGCCGCTCGGCGCGGCATTCCGAACAACGGATGGTGGCAAACTGCATCGGCGGCATGGTTCCTCCGTTAAAGGGCGGGTGGTCGGGCAAAAATCAGCCGTCAGTCTTTTACCGTATCAGGGGGCGCCTAAGCCTGTCAAAAGGTAAAAACGATATCTCGGTCACTCGAAGCGCGCCTGAAGTTCATGGTATACTCATGATAGTTGAGTAAGATTATTTCATGCGCATCAATCAACGTTTTTGGCTGATTACCGGCAGCGCCGCATTCGCGTTCCTCGCACTGGCGGCGGGGGTCGCGTACGTGCGGTCTCCGGCATTGCGCCGGGCGACGCGGTACGTGACGTATCATTTCAGTCCGGCGTCGGCGGTGCTGTCGGCCTCCAACCTCGCGGTGAAATTGGACGTGCCGTTCCATCGCCAGGAACACGCACTGTCGTGCGAAGTCGCGGCACTGCAGATGGCGCTGGAATACTATAAAGTTCCGGTAACCGAAAGCGAGTTGATCGCGGCCCTGCCGTTTGTCACGCGTGAGCCGCGGGGCAAAAACAATGTGTGGGGCGATCCCGATCTGGGATTTGTCGGAAATATCGACGGCGTCAGCCCGAAAACCGGGTACGGGGTGTACGCCAAGCCGATCGCGGCGTTGGCGCAAAAATACCGGACGGCCCGAAACATTACCGGTGCGACTCTCACGGAGCTGCTGCAGGAGGTGCAGGCGCAGCGGCCGGTGGTGGTGTGGGGGACGCTTTCCTCGGGGCGCGACACTTCCTGGATGACGCCGGAGGGAAAGAAGGTAAAGGCGGTTGTGGGGGAACACGCGCGCGTGGTCGTCGGATTTTTCGGTACGCTTGAGGAGCCGACGAGAATCCTCCTGCAGGATCCGATTTACGGCACCATCACGATGACGCGCCAGAAATTTATTCAAAATTGGGGACTGCTGGGAAACATGGCTGTGGTCGTGGAGTGAACGGCCGTATGGCTCGGAGCCGGTGGCGCGCATCGTCATGCTGTTTTTTGTCATAAAAAAAGGTGCCTGCGGGTGCAGACACCTGTGGCAACGGTGTTTGAAATGAGCCGACCGGGGACTAGACGGCCGCGTTCCAGGTCTCGCGGATGAACTTCAGGCCAAGCTCGGCGGCCTCCTCCGGGTTAGTGATCTGGGGCGTCCAGATCTTAGTGGCCGCAGCGAGCCCCGGGAGGTTTTGACCGAACGCCTCGATCATCAGCCACCCGTCGTAGCCGTTCTGGCGGAGCGCGCGGAACGTTTCGAGCCAGGGGATGTGGCCGGTGCCGGGGATGTCGCGGTGGTTCGCGCTCAGGTGGACGTGGGAGATCATGCCGCTCTTGACCAGCCACGCGAGGGTCGCGACCGGGTCGTTTTCCTCGATATTGGCGTGGAACGTATCCCACATCATGCGGGTGGCCGGGTGGCCGACCTCGTCGACGAGGGAGCGAGCGATGGCCCCGGTGTTCACCAGGAAGCACTCGAAGCGGTTGAGAAATTCGATCGCCAGCGTCACGCCGTACCCCTGCGCCTGGAAGGTCACCCGGCGCAGCACGTCGCCGGCGCGTGTCCGCAGCTCGCGCATCTCGTCGGTCGTCGGCGCACGGTTCGGGAGCACCCCGAGGGCCGAGTGCAGCGGGCCGCACAGGATGCGGCTGCCCAGGATCATGCTGACCTCGCACGCCCAAGTCAGGTGGTCGACGGCGGCGTTGCGGATCGCAGGCTCGGGGCTGATGGGGTCGGTGTCCGGGGTCATCACCGTGACCGTGGTGCACGCAAGGCCGATGTCGTCGAGCACCGGCCGCAGTCGCCGGTAGTAGTCGTCGTCGTGCCGGTGCAAAAGCGGGATCTCGACGCCGTCGTAGCCCAGCTTCTTGAGCTTCCCCAGGATGGGGAAATGCTCGGTCGCGATGTCGTCGGTCCACAGCAGCATGTTCATGCCGATTTTCATCGGTCACCTCCTTGAATACTTGGTGAGCGGTTGATTTTTCCCTTGCCCGGGGGAATTGGTAAGGTGCGCGTTTCCTCCTTTCGTTCTACGGTCTTCAAATCGAGAAAATAGTCTAGGATGGGTGAGCGAAAAAGTCAAGTAATCCTTCACGCTACCTGCGCGGCACTTGCATTACTTATTGGGAGGTTTACAATTGGAGTAATCCCCTGTGTTGCTCCGGTATCCAGGGGATAACTGTAGTTGAAGACCGGACGGATTTCTGTTTCACCAAATATTTCCGACTGTCAGGGGAATGGTAATTTTTTTGCCCATCTTCGGAAGTCTATGCCGTACCTCAGCCGTTTACTGAACATCAAGGTTCAGGACAGCGCCGAATCCAACGTCGGCCGGCTGGATGATATCCTCATCAAGCCGAAAGTGGATGAT
>JAQTQO010000020.1:0-8282 GCA_028712155.1 Patescibacteria group bacterium
CGCCTTTATCAGTGTTTCATAATCCTTCGTCGGTGAGATGCGGCCGACGCTGACGATATGAAAAACATTACCTGGCGTGCGATTCGGCAGCGGCTGAAACGCGACCGTGTCAATACCGTGCCCCACGACGCGGACTTTCGGCGATTTCACCCGAAAACTTTCCGGCGATGCCGTCAAAATGACATCAGCCAGACGCGCGACCGCACGCGTTTTCCAGCTCACCGTGCCGTGCACATACCATGTCACGATGCGTTTCCTGCGCGGTTTGGCAAGTAGCCACACCGCGATGGTGTACTCCGGATTCTGGTGGCAAAAAACCGCGTCGGATTTTGCCAGCAGCCTCCAGGCGGCCAGCGGAAAACGCATCCAGCGGCCGACGCGTCCGACCCCGCGTTCCTTGCCAAGCGACACCACCGTCACGTTTTCCGGCAAACCGGAAGTATCGCCGCGCTCCAGACACAACACCGAAAGCTTGCCGGGCGCAAGCTGCCGGCCGATTTCCTGTACCCACCGGTAGGTGTGGCCGGCGTGCGAATGGTTGCGGTCAACAATGCGCGTGATCATCAAGATATTCATAGCCCTAGGATTGCTTGGTCAAATCGCGCCAGAATTGGACAACCAGTTGCGTATTTTTGCGGCCGTCGAAACGCTCGGCAACCAGTGCTCTCCCCCGCTCGCCCATGACGCGTGTTAGCTCCGGATTCTGCAAAAGGTGAACGGTCTTTTCCGCCAGCGCGGCGGCATCCCCCACCGGTACGAGGTAACCGTTGAATCCCGGTTCGATGATCTCTTTTGACCCCGTGGTTGCGGTGGCAACCACCGGCAGCCCGGCCGCGTTGGCTTCGATCAACACCTTACCCAGACTTTCATGCTTGGACGACGAAACGTAGACATCGGCAGCGTGGTACGCCAAAACCATGGCATCGTATGAAAGCCGGCCGGTCGCGGTTACCGAAAAATTACCGGCCGGCGCCTGCACGTCCTGGAGAATCTTTCCCGCGTCCAGACCCGCGCCGATCTGCAGGAGGTGGACCTTGCCGGCATAGCTTTGGCACACCTTGCTCATCGTTGCCATGAGCGTGCCAAAATCTTTCGCCGGGTCGTTGCGGCCGGCATTGATAATGATTTTGGCATCAGGAATTTTATAATCGCGCCGGAACTGCGCTACGAGCTCGGGTTTTGCCTGCTGAAACTTCGTCACCTCCACCGGCGTGGGAATGACGCGGATGCGTTCGGCCGGAATGCCGTGCTTGACGATTTTGTCGGCAATGCCCTGGCTGACCACGCGCAAACCGTCGGCTTGCGTGACGATGGAATTCGCGAACTTCAAAAAAATCGCATTCAGCTTCGATTCCTTTTTCCATAACGGATTGTCAAAAAAATCGCCGTGGAAATGCGCCAGCAATTTGCTCCCGTGCTTTCGCTTCATATGGGCGCCGACCAGGCCGGTCAAGAACGGATCCTGCGTCACCACCACATCGTAGTTGCGCTCCGTGTACAGATGATCCGCCATCTTGATGGCATCCGTCAGATACAGCAGTTTGGAAACGGAATTGGTCGGGTGGGTAAAAACATGCGAAGAGAGCTCGGCTCCCTTGCTTCCCTTCAAGCTGAAAACAACAATATCCAGCCGCTCCACGCCGGGCTGTTCGCCGTACGCACGGTGGCGCTCGATGACGTCGCCCAACTGGTCCACGCCGACCAGAACCTTATCTGTGCTGATCATGAGAATGTTCATAGCTGGTCCAGCATTTGCTCGGTGGCGCGCATCATCGTCGCCAGAGAAAACCGCTCGAGCACCTGCGAAGCGCCGGCAGCTTGCGGGGCGTACATACCGCTGTTATCGGCCAACACGGCCATCGCCTGCTTCAACTTCACCACATCATTAAAAGGTACCAAGACGCCGGTCTCCCCATCGCGAATCAGCTCACGGTTGCCGCCGACATCGGTGGTAATCACCGGCGTAGCGGCGTACATCGCCTCTAAAATGATATGAGAGAGACCCTCGTAAGCAGTGTTTAGAACAAAGCAATCCGCCGCCCGCAACCACGCGAGAACTTGCTCTTGCTCCACGACGCCTTTACCGACAATGCGCTGATCACCGGCGGGCAGCAGCTTGCTCCCGGCCTGCGCCATCATCTCCCGCAGCTGGGGGTCGGTTATACCTAAACAGACTAATCGAAAGTTTCGACCTTCTGCGAGCAGTTCAGCAACCGCGCGGCCGAGTACGCCGAAACCCTTCCAGGGAACCGGCCGCCCTACCGATACCACCAACACAGCGTCTATCGGAGTATTGAATCGGCTGCGGAGTTCCGCCTTTTTTCCGGCGACAATAGGAAAACTTGGTGCATTATAGATAACAATGATTTTCCCAGCGTCCACGCCCCATCCCTCAACAATTTTTTTTAAAAATAAGCTAGGGGCAACAACGCGATCGGCGTGCTGGCACACGAATCGTTCAATTCGACGTAGCCAACCGTACTTGCCGTCAATTTTCTGCTGCTGAAACGCCTCGATGAAAACTTTCGTCGCGCCGGAGTGGAACGCCTGCTCCCAGGCATAGTCGCCGGTGACTTTGACGACCAATTTTTTGCGACGAAGTTTAGCAACCACCAGCGCGGGCAACCCGGAACTGACCGGACCTTGGGCGTAAATTATCGGAAAATCTTTGGCCGTTTTCCAAAGCGTCACAAAATAGCGCCAGTATCGCGCCATGGCTCCTCCGCGTTTGGGTACCCGAATAATTTCCGCACCATACTTGCCGGCAATCCGGTCGGCGTAGCACACCACAGTCACATTCCACCCGCGCGCCGGAAGCTCGCGCGCCAAAGTGGCCGCGTACGTCGCCGGCCCGCCGATGGACGGCGGGAAAATTTCTGCCGCGATCAAAAGCCGCTTTTCGTTCATAGCTTCAACGCCGATTGAAATACTTGATCCATCGCACTGCCCACCTTCGCCCAATCGTACCGCTGTGCCGTAGCTTTTCCGTTTTGAATGATCCGATCCCGATCGCGATCGGATAACGCACGAACAATGGCGTCCGCAACGCTTTGCGGATCATTCGGTTGCGCCATATATCCATTCACACCATCCTGCAAAAAATCAATGATCCCGCCCACCGGAGTGGCCACCACCGGCACACCGGCAGCCATGGCCTCGATGAAAACATTGCCAAACCCCTCGGAACGCGACGGCCGCGAAAAAACTTGCGCGAGGCCCAAATTGGAAGGCAGCATGGGATATGCAACATACCCGGAAAAAATTACCTGTTGGTCTAACTTCAAAGTACGAATCAAACCCGATAACTTTTTCTCCAAAGGACCGCTACCAACAATCAATAACTTGACGTTAAATTTTTTCTGCCGCAACAGAGCCACGGCCCGGATGAGCGTATCGAGCCCGTTTTTTTCAACCAAACGGGAAATGCTAATAATCACTTTATCCTCTTCCGCGAGATGGAACTTCTCGCGCCATTGCCGAAGCGCCCGCGGTTCGATCGGCTGGCTAAAATGCGCAAAGTTAACGCCATTGGGCACCAGGCTTATCTTTTCCTTCGCCACGCCAGAACGCTGAACTCTTTGCGCTAAATAATTGCTGATGACGGTTACCCGATCGGCCGCAGTGTAAATCTGCGCGTACCGCCGACGCCAAAACCAAGTGCGGCGAGCGATGAACGCGTCGCTGTCGCCGCTCTGCTCGGTAAGGACATACGGAATCTTGGGATGCGCGTCTTTGAATTTCAAGGCCGCCCAGCCGCCCCAGCTTGCCATCATGCCCCAGATCAAATCGAACGGCTGATCTCGATGTTCTTTTGCCGCGACGCGCGCGGCCAGCCAGGGAAAACGATACTTATCTAAACGCGCGATACGATACGGTGGCTGATCCTTCGGGCTCAAGCCGCGACCGATATGCACCACGGTGATATTGTTCTCTGAAATCTTCGGCGGTCCCCCGCGATGCAGCCGCGCAGTAAAAACCACAAACTGGTGCTCAGGGCACCGTTTGGCAATCTCGGCAATGGCGATTTCCGCTCCTCCGACGAACGGATGAAACGCCAGGCTAAATACGGCAATGCGGGCCATCGGCTAGAGACGCTTGTAGATAAAGCCGGCCGCTTCCGCTTCCGCGCGCGGGTAAAAACCGGTCACGTCGTAGAGCACCGGCCGCTCCTGGCAGGCTTTGGCCAGCGCGGCGGGAGGCAAATCGGAAAAAACGCGGTGCGGAGAAACCACGACCACGGCGTCGAAGCGCAATTCGGTATCGCGCGGGTCCACCACCGCCTGCACGCCCTTGTCGTGCCCCATAATCTGATGCTCTTCCAGTAGCGGATCGTACGCGTAGACCTTGGCTTTGAGCTTGCTGAAACCCTCGGCCAGTTCAAACGCGCGGCTGTTTCTCGTATCGTTCACGTTTTCCTTGAACGTCATCCCCATCAACAGAATGCTAGCTCCGGCGATCCCGCGTCCCCGGTCGTGCAGCAGGGTCACCAGCTGGCGGACGATGAATTTCGGCATGTAGTTGTTGACCTCGCGGGCGCCGAGAATGAGTTTCGGCTCATATCCTTTGCGCAGCGCCTCGTGCACCAGATAGTAAGGATCCACCGCGATGCAGTGGCCGCCGACCAGCCCCGGACGGTAGCGGTGGAAATTCCATTTCGTGCCGGCCGCGGCAATGACCTCTTTGGTATCCAGCCCCAGACGGTCGCAC
The DNA here is from genome assembly GCA_028712155.1 of Patescibacteria group bacterium. Taxonomy (GTDB): domain Bacteria; phylum Patescibacteriota; class Patescibacteriia; order Buchananbacterales; family GWA2-38-13; genus VMFR01. The sequence continues at coordinate 4,708 of JAQTQO010000020.1, forward strand.
ACCAACGCCAGCTCGTTCATCAGAGCGATATTGACGTCGCGCTGGATGTTTTCGACGACTTTGGCGGCTTCGGCCACTTTGATGGACGACGCTTCATACACCGTCGTGATTTTCCCGTACACCTGCGATACGCGCCGCAGGGTTTCGGGAGTGCGTCCGGAAACGATTTTTACAATTTTTTGGATGACATGTTCGCGGTCGCCCGGATTGACCCGCTCCGGCGAATACCCCACTTCAAAATCTTTTCCCACTTTCAAACCCGACTCGCGCTCCAAAATCGGCACGCAAATATCTTCCGTGCACCCGGGGTGGACGGTGCTCTCGTACACCACGACCGCTCCGCGCTGCAAATGTTTTCCCACGGTAGCCGAAGATTGTTCGAGCGGAGTGAAATCCGGCAGATTGTTGACCGTCACCGGCGTGGGCACCGCGATGATGATGAAACTGGCTTTTGCAATCACCGCCGGGTCGGCAGAATACGTCAAAGAATATGTCTTGAGATTCTCACCGACTTCGCCGGTCGGGTCAACCCCGCGTTTCAGCATGCCGACTTTTTCCGCGTTGTAATCGTAACCGTAGACGGTGAATTTCGTTGAAAATAAACACGCCAGCGGCAATCCAACATACCCTAACCCGACGACACAAATAGTTTCTCCGGACTGCGGTAGTGATTTTTTTTGTGGCTTAGGCATGGCAAAAAATAAATAAAAAAACACGCACAATTGTTGAATTACCGTACCACAAAATCGCTCAACTTGCAACCTTAGTTCCGTGCCAAAAATTCATCGAGAAACCGTTAAAAATCAAACGTGGCTCCCGTTATGGGAGCCACGTTTCACTAACTCTTTTAACCGGCGCGTCTGCGCTAGAATCCCATTCCTCCGGATGGCTGAACCGGGGCGTTGGGCATGGTGGGCGCCATCGGACCCGGCCCCATACCCATCCCGCCGCCCTGATTGTACTGATCGCACGTACCCGGCATCTCTACGCCGTTCACGTTGCAGGTCGGATTGCCGGCCGGTCCGCCCTCCAGGGGCTGCTGCGATCGGAACGCATCCGGCACATCCATCTGATACTGCTTCTCATTGACGTTCACGGTGGTTTCCTGCTCGTTGAGACCCGTGATTTCAGCGACCGCATCGCGCAGGTCTTCGCGCGTCGTATACACCGTCTCAATGTCACTGGTCAACTGCTCGGCGGCAACTTTGTCTTTCAGATCCTGTAAGACAACGGCAATTTCTTCTTTGATCTGGGTCAGCAGCGCCCGCGCCGCACTGACATCCTCGCCCTTCTTCTCGTAACTGTTCAGCGTCGTATTCAGCCGCCGGACCTCAGTGTTGAGGGTGTTCATGCTGCTCTTGGCGCTCATCACCGCCTCCACCATGCTGATGGCGTTGTAGGCGTCTTCCGTCGCGGAGAAGAAATCGTCGAGAACCGTCTGGGCCTGGTCAAAGTCGGCCGACAGCAACCCCGGCAGCTGATCCATCAGCCCTTTTGCTGTAGCCACCTTCTCTTCCGCTTGCTTGGCCAGCGCCAGGACCGTTTCATTCTTGCTGCGCTGCGCTTTCTTGTTAACGGTAGTAAACTTCTGGGTCAATTTCTTCATCACCCCCGTGCGCGTATTGGACACTTGCTGGTACTTCATGCAGAACTCAATGCGCATGGGGATTTCCTGCCCGGCGGACTGCATCACGTCGCCGGCTTCCTGCGCGGTTGACATGAGATCGAACACTTCATCCGCGCTCTCGGCCGCCTTGATCTTGGGGACCAACTCTTCCATCGCCGTCACCGCTTCCTTCACGCCATCCGGCAGGGGCATACTACACTTCTTCAACTGCTTTTCCGCCAGGGTCATACCTTTCTTCATCATCTTTACACCCTGCGTCATCGGCTTGATGCTCTGCTTCATCTGCTCGAGCATCATCTTCATTTCTTCTTCGCTGGGGCCCATCTGCATTCCCTGGCCCGGACCCATGCCTGGTCCCATTCCCTGACCCTGGCCATATCCGCCCTGATTTGGCGGCATCATCCCTTGGCCGCCCTGGTACCCGCCAGGATATTGACCCGGCTGCCCTTGATTGCCGCCCGGCATTTGACCGGGATACTGCCCCCCCGACGTTGGGCCTCCCGCCGGCGCACCGCAATCGTTGGGGCAATTATTGCTGCTCTCCCCTTTGGTATCTTCGCACATCTTATCGCCACAGATGAGAATGGACCCGCCGGTGCCGAGAATCGGGAACTTCCCTGCTCCCACCTCGAAACAACTACCATTCGGATCGCGGTAACCGTTTTGTCCGCATTGCGGATCTTTGGTCAAACCGCCGGTTGTTGGCGTGCCGGTACCCGTTCCGGTGGTCGGTGGATACACACCGCCGCCGCACGGTTGGTTGGTTGGAATGCACGCCCCGTTGCAGCTGTACTGGCCGGACGGACACGCCGGAGGTTGCGGATAGCCACCCGACGTTGGCGTGCCGGAGCCGCAGGGTTGGCTAAACAGAATGCACGTTCCATTGCAGCTATATTGATTGCTTGGGCACGGCGACGGGTTGGAACCGCCGGTCATCGGACAGTCCGTACTCATGCTGTTAACCGGCACGCAGCCCATCTTGGTTTGGCACCAGCCGTACCCGCTGCCGCACCGGTTCATACCGGCGCTGTCGCTGCACGGACTGCTGTTTGGAATGCACGTATTGGAGCTCAAACACAGGTACTGATCGGCCGTACAGTTCGGCCCCTGCGGACTGCCGCCCGGCGTCGGACATGGCGGCATCTGGCACCACTGACTGGGGCTGGACGCATCACCGCACAATATCTGACCGCCGCTGCACACGATCGTGCCGCCTCCACCGGGCGGGGGCGTGAAGCCGCCTGGCGGCGGATTCGTATTCTGCAGTGCCGGACAAGGCGGGGCCATGCACGAAAAACCACCCGTGCCGTCCGAACACGATACCTGCCCGTCCGCACACGATGTCTGGGCCATGTGGTAGAACACCCCGCGCACCTCACCGCTAACTTCGTAATCCACCGCGGACTTGCCAACATACGGATCTTCCGCCACGGCGACCCGAAGCGTCTGGCTACCGCGCTTCCATGTCGCTTCCTGCGGCTGCAGCACGGTCAACTCCCAGCATCCGCTGGCCAGTGACGCGAGATAGTAACTGAGCACCTGGTTGCTATCGGCTTGGACCACATATTCACTCGAGCCGTTCCCGTCATAATTCGTGCGGACAGCCCCGGGCAAACGAGGCACATCCAAACCGCCCAAGCCCCCCACGGCGGCGCCGGACAGCGGCTGCGGCACGCAGGTCGTTTTCTGGACCAATACCGGCTTGCGCGGCGACACTTTCGCGGCCTCGGCACGCCAGACGACTGCTACCAGCGCGTGCGGCCGTGTCGTTTCCGCATAGCTTGCTGCAGAGAGGCTAATGGCAATCACCAAAAAGGCGATAGCAAAAGCTGCCGTACCCGCCATAAAACACTGCAATACAAACTTCTTCATCATAAGAAACGTACGTTTAGTGAATAAACAAACTATTGAATTATTGATAACTTATAGCGCGGACATGAAAAAACCC
>JAQTQO010000020.1:8292-24972 GCA_028712155.1 Patescibacteria group bacterium
TAATAATTTCAAATCATTCCCCGGTAATGAAGTTTGACATTGTGGATAACTCAACGACAGAAAAACCATAGATTTAATATACCATTTTTTCCATATTTTGACTACGGCAAAAAAAGTGTATAACATCATTGAACGTGGTAAGGTATAAGAACTTCCGTATTTTTCTTCGCATCAAATAAAATGCCGGACTTCCAGAAAAAGAAGATACTCTACCTGGTGACGCTCTCCGAACTCGGGGGGGCGCAACGGTACGTCCGCGACCTGGCCACGCGCTTGCCGGCGGGTGAATTTTCCGTGGCCGTGGCGGCAGGCGGCGAGGGTCCGCTGCTTTCGGAACTGGCACAGTCCGGCGTAACGGTATTTCCGATCGCCCATCTCGTACGGGAAATCGCACCGTTCAAGGACTGGACCGCCAGCAGAGAAATCCGACGCGTTATCAAGCGCTGGCAACCGGACGTGCTCCATGTGAATTCATCAAAGGCCGGCGTGCTGGGGACGATTTCCGCCCGCGCCACCCCCGCGACGCGCGTCATCTATACCGCACACGGATTTGTCTTCAACGAACCGCTGCCGAAATGGCGGCGCAAAGTCTACCGTATCGCGGAGCGCAGAACCGCTCGCGGCAAGGATGTCCTCATCTGCGTTTCTCAAGCCGACCGGCAATCCGCCCTCCATTGGAATATCGCGCCGACCGAAAAATTGACCACCATTCACAACGGCATTGACCCCTCGGCGATCCGATTTTATCCGGTTCAAAAAGCGCGCGAGATTCTTGCGCAGCACGCCAAGCCCCGATCCTTAAATTCCAAGCTTCTCGTCGGCACCATCGCAAACCTCTACCCCACGAAAGGAATACGGGACTTCATCGCCGCGGCAGCGATGGTGGTGCAAAAAATTCCCGGCACGACGTTTATCGTGATCGGTGAAGGTTCCGAGCGCCCCGCGCTGGAATCATTGATCCACCGGTACGGCCTCAATGATACTTTTCATCTCCTCGGCGCCATCCCCGACGCCGCGCGCCTCCTCCCCGCCTTCGAGGTATACGTAAACGCTTCCCACAAAGAAGGGTTTCCCTACTCACTGCTGGAAGCCATGGCCGCCCAGCGTCCGATCGCCGCGACCGCCGTCGGCGGGGTACCGGAAATGCTGCGGGACGGCAACGAAGGCCTGCTCGTACCGCCGGGCCAGCCGGTGGCATTGAACAACGCGATTGTTCAGCTCCTCCAAAACCGCGCCCAGGCGCAAACGTTCGGGCATGCCGCCGGGCAGCGGGTGGGGCACGAATTTACCCTCAGCCAAATGATTGAAAAAACTGCGGCGTGCTACCGGCGCGTCTTGGAACGTACGCAATAAAAAAACGCCGAACGTCAGTGCGGCGACCATACGCTCCGGGTTGACGCTTCACGTTGACGTCTCACCTTTCGCGAATCGAAATTTCAGCAGGAGCCACAGCGCCTGGACCCCGTCACGCCAGGTGATTTTTTTGCCCTGCGTAAACTTCCGCGGATGGTAGCTGATGGGAACTTCCACCAGACGCAAATGCGCCTGCAACGCGCGCACCGTGCATTCAACCTCGAAATCAAAACGATCCGCACGCAACGGCAGACGGGCCAGGGCATCCCGCCGGAACGCCTTGAACCCGGTCTCCACATCGTGTACCCGGCGGCCGAACAGTACGCTGCACCACAGCGATATTACGTAATTGCCCAGCCAATACCGCCGGTACCCAACAGGGTTGCCGCGGTGCATGCGGTTGCCGTAGACCACGTCGGCGCGGCCCGACATCAACGGCTCGAGCAGTTTTCCGTACTCGGCGGGGTCGTACTCACCGTCGGCGTCCTGCACAATGAGGTATTCGCCGCCCGCGGCGGCAAAACCGGTCCGTAACGCCGCCCCCTTACCGAGGTTGCGCAAATGCGCACGGGCGAGAATTTCCCCGCGCCGTTCGAGATCGGCGATGACGTCGCGGCTGCCGTCGGTCGAACCGTCATCCACGACCACCACCTCGCGGCGCGCGGCCGGGAGGTTTACGGCATTGATCTGTCGCACCGCCCCCGCCAGCCGGCCGATTTCGTTATAGACCGGTACGACGATAGAAACGAGTGGCAAAGACATGCGGAGCCAATGAAAGGATGAGCGCGCAACAAGAGCGGCGGATAAACAACCGAAATTATTGCTGGTTGCGGTATTTCCGGTACTCTTCGGCGAGGAGTTTGTCGGTTGGCACCAGTTTCACCGCCGCGGCGTAATATCCCAATGCTTTGGTCCGATTCCCGAGCTCGCTTTCGTATCGGGCGGCCTTAACCAAGAGCTGCACGCTCCAGGAATTGGCGGCGATCCCCTCCTCCAGCGCCGCGGCCGCTTTCGCGGAATCCTGGAGACGGTAGTGGTAGAGGTCAAACAGACTCATGTAGAACAGCGCATTCTTTTCCTCGCCGGCCGAATTCTTAATGGCGCGCCGGAACGCGGTTTCCGCTTTCGGGTAATCCTTCAGATAATTCGCGTACAGGTCGCCCAAATTCTGGAATGCGATGCTGCTGGAAGGCCGCTGCATGCCGGCATACTCCCAGATCTCGGCGGCACCGGTAAAGTCGCCCATCATCTTTTTAATTCCGCCGAGGCTGAGCCAGGCATCAAAAATTTCGGGATCCTGCCGCAGAGCGGCCGTGAGCGTATCGAAATTTTTGCGTTCCCGCTCGGCAATGATCGGATCAACTTGCGGATCCACCGCGGGGAAAGTGAAGTAACGCTCGATATCGGACACCGGCGTCGGCAGCGGAGAAGCCGGACGTATCGTGAACCGCAGTGCCACGACCAGGACGACCACGCCCGCCACCACCCCGATAGCAATGAATTTTTTCTGTTGGGACGTAAACATAAACGATAATGAAATTAATCTTCAGACGTAAAGCGGAAAGAGCCGGCCCTGATGCATGCGTTATGAACTAAACGGGATCTCGAACACCCGGAACACCGGTACGCCTTGACGATTTTTGATGTCCGTTATCCGGCCCGGCATCCTCCTCTCTTCAATGAGCTGCTGGATCGTCCGCGCCATTATCCTCCCGGCATACTTGTCGCCCAGCGCTGCCGCCCACGGATCATAGACATAAGGTTGTAACCCGGTGACATAGTACGCATGGCGCACGCCGACATTGCCAAAGACTTCCGGCCAGCTTTCCAGAAGCTCAGAACCCTGCATATCCACCGGCATCATATAGGTCCGCAACTGATGGTACAGTTGAAAACTCCGGAGATACCAATAGGTGGAAAACCACAGGAGGCCGTCGTCATACATAAGCACGTCGTCGCCGGAATGGATACTACCCAAGCGCCACTCATCAAACGTTTGGGGAACCGTGATTGACGTATGAAAATTCGGATTTGCTGCAAGCTCCGATCGCAGGTACGCCGCCAGCTGCTGAAAACCCAGACTCTCCTGCCGGTAGGCGGCGTAATGCACGCCGGGCTCTCCGTACGCCCGCAGCGCATGATTCGTATTCCAGTTAAAGAACAACTCGACCGTGATCACCACTCCCAACACGATCACGCCGGCCGTCCGCCACTTCGTCGCCGCCGCACCTGCTCGCAGCTGATCCAGGCCAAGCGCCGCTGCCAGGCATAACCACGGGACAACGATCGGCAAATACCGCAGGGAAGGCGCGGTGAACGAAAAGAACGCCGCGAGAAAAAATAATCCCAGGCCGACGAGCACATCCGCGCGCGCGCGGCTGCGGCGCACGGCCCTGCCCATGAGCATGAGCACGCCGATCGCGAGCAACAACGCAAACGGTTTCGAGAATGCCAGGCGAAGCGAGCGCGTCAAGTCGCGGACATTCACTGCGACATTCACCGTCCGCGGGCCCGAAAACATTACCGGCCAGTCCTTCTGTGCCGCACTCCGCGCCGCCGGAACCAGGGTGGAAAGTTGCACATCAAGATGGCCGCGGGCACGCCACGTCTCGATATTGTACACGATCACGGGCGACAAAACCACGAGAACGGCCAGGCATGCCAGCCAGAACTTGGGCTGGGCAAACCATTGCCGCCGCCGCAACACGATGTAGCACAAAAACATCGGGACCAAAAACATCGCACTGTACTTGCACAAAATCGCCAGCCCGACGCCCACTCCCCATGCGGGCAGCCAGCGCTCATCGCGCTCCGCCCGGAGGAACAACCAGACGGAAAGCAAAATGAACGCGTTCTCAACGCTCTCCAGATACCCGATGCGGCTGCTCCAGGTAAAAAACGTCGCCACGGCAAGGAGCAGCGCGGCACCGGCGCCAACCAGCGGATTGGCAAGCCGCCGGCCGATGACGTAGACCAGGAACACCGCGGCAAGACCGGACACGGCGAACGGCAGGACCGCGACCAAGTCGCTCACCCCGAACAGCAGAAAAAAAACGTGCTGGATTCCGAACACCAGCGGCGGGTGATCATGGAACGACAGTTTCGTCCAGAGCGGCGTGGATGAAGGAGCAAACCACTGCAGCGGGGTGGTTTGCATGGTGGAATCCAAAAAATCAAAGTACCCGACCGCCCGGGTCGCATAGTGCCCGGCGTCCGTCTGCACGTCGGCGCGGGTCAGGCGAAAAAAAATCAACCCGGCAGCCAGGGCCAGTACTCCCAAGAGGGCGGCGCGTTCGCGCTGTCGCACGGAAAATTTCTCCCACGCCATGGTGCTATCCTAGCCGAAATCCGCCGATCTTTCAAGACACCCGGACTTCGCCCCCGGCAGGAACACCCGCCGGCGTTACGGGACGGCCGCATCGGGTGGCCGAGACCGCACATCAGGCGATGTCGTTGAGAACCCCAGCTGATACACGGTGAACGCGGCCGCACCGGTCGCGGTAGGTATGGGAACGACCGTGGCGCCCTGCTCCTCGAGAAACCGGCTGAAGCCGTCGATCCATTGGGCGTACTCCTCACTCCCCGGCGCCGACGGCGGAGGGTTGGCCGCCCGGACCAGCCAGATCTCCTTCACGCCCTTGCGTTTGAGAAACTCGAATGCGCCCGCAGTCGGATCGTTCGCGCGCCACAGCTCGAAGAACGATGTCAGATCCAAAATATTGGCGCCGTAGTAGTGCTGGTAGCGGCGCACGTACCACATCAGCGCAAACCAATCGACCCGGTCATCCATCAGCACCAGACGCGCCCCCTGGAAATGCACCGTCACGGTGATTTGGTTGTACGCGGTAATCCGTTTCGGTCGCACCAAGGGCGGCAGCGCTTGTTGCGCGCGCAGGTAGGCGTCCAGCTGCTCGTAGCCGGCGGACGGCAGGCGCCCCCCGGAGAACGTCACGCCTTCCCTCCCCCACGGCCGCAACAGCACATTCGTATTGATGGAAAAAAATGCCTCGTACCCGACGACCAGCACTAAAATCCCCGCCAGCGCGCCGTGAAATCCCCGGGCGGGAAATTTTCTCCACGCTTCCTGCCACACCACGGCGTTATTGACGCAGAGGAAGGGCACGATGATGGAGAGGAACCGGTCGGAAGCGCCGCTGAAGGCAAACAGCGCCACGATCCCGGCCATCGCCAGCAACGCAATTTCCGTCAGCCGGTCGGCCCGCCGCTGCAACATCCGCACCACGCTCGCACCCAGCCCGATCATCGTGAGCCAAAAGAAGGGCCAAGAGAGGCTGCCGGAGAGAATCCGCACGATCGAGGAAATGTTTTCGGCAAAGTTCAAGTTTACTCCCCGCCGGGCGATGCCGCCGAAATCCGACGGATGCAGCCCCAACATGGACGACAACGCTGCGTCAAAATGCCCGCGGCTCAAATAGATCATGACGTTGTAAACCGCCAGCGGTACGAGCGCAATCACAACCGCAGCGACGCCATACCAAAATCCCCGCGTCCGCCACAGCCGCCGGTTCCAGGAAAAAAGCGCGATGAAAATCACGGGGATCAAAAAAACGCTCGTGTATTTACTGAGGAGCGCAGCGCCGAGCGCACCGCCCAAGGCGAGCGGATAGTAGGGTTTTACCGGCCCCGCCGTACAGAGCGCAACCAGATAGTACACCGCCGCGACAATGAAAACCTGCTCGACGCCTTCGAGGTAGCCGCTCCGGCTCTCCCATACCGCGTACGATGCCACGGCGTACAGCCCCGCGGCAATAAGGCCGGCCGCCGGCCCGCGCGTTCTCGCCAGCAGAAAATACAGCACGACGATCGTGAGGCTTCCGCCGAGAATGAACGGGAGGTGCGCCGTCACCGAAGTCTGCCCCAGTAGCCAGAACACCCCGTGCTGGATGGCGAATACGAGCGGCGGATGATCGTGGAACGAAAGCTTCGTCCACCACGGCAGGGTGCCAAACCAGTTCACCGGGGAGGTTTGCTTGTCGCCCAGATAATCGAACCATCCGACCGCCCGGTAACTGTTGATCGCCAGGTCATGGGAAACGTCAGCGTTCCAAATGCCCCAAAAGCGGAGAAAAAAACCCAGGAGTACGACCACCGCCAGGATGCCAAGTGGCCGGCGTAATGATGGCCGAGAAATATTTGCTGTTCCGTTATGCATAGGCGAAACCAAACGGGTGAGCGACTGCACTCATCTTAAACCACATTCGCGATCCACCGCAAACGCGCTGGCCATCAGGATTTTGGCGGCGCAGTGCATTACCGTGAACCCGACCGGACCAAAAAATGTCGTGGGCAAAAACAGTCCCCCCGCTCCGAAGTTCATCGGAGCGGGGGGATCTGAGTTCTTACGAACGGTCAAACGCACGTCTTCACACCCGGTTCGTTCATTGACTGAACGTTAGGGGTTAAACGTTACGTCCGTCGTAGTCGCTTGCAGACGCCCGAGGGCGCTGACAGCGCTGCGTACGCGGTAACCGTTGAACCACTGTTCGGAAGTCGTTGCCGTACCCGAGGCCACACCGACGGGGCCCATGATCGAGGCATCGCTCCAGATGAAGTGATTCTTGTTGCCGCCCGTACCGTACAACGCAACCGCGCTTTCCGGATACGTGGTCGGGAAGTCCGGATCACCCAGGAAGGCAACGCCGAGGCTGCCGCTTGGAGTGACCGTCCCGCAGCCGTTATCCGACCAGCACACGATGTCGCCCTTCATGACGAAGAGCTTCGACGTGCCGAGCGGTAAGCGGTATGGCGAGTACGTGGTGTTGGTCGGTGCCAAACCGTCGCTGGTGAAGATGAAGTTCCAGGAACGGTACAGACGGGCGGTTGAGGTCGTCGCATCCAACATCGCCGTCGTGGTGGCCGCCACCTGCGCACCCGTATCCGCTAACGAGATGAACGGATTGGTGACCGTTGCCTTCTGCATGTCGGTCCCGATCGCGACCGAGAACAGGTAGACATCGCCGGCGCTATCTGCCGCAACTTTGAAGCGGTAGATCTCTTTCTGTGAGCCGGCAGCAAGTTTCGGCAACGTGCCGCTCGCCCCGATCTTCTCGGAGGTCGCCAGGTCCGCGTAGGTCGTCACCGTTGGGACAGAACCCATGACCGACCAAGCGTTCAAGCTGGCGCCACTCAATGTGATGCTGGAAGCACCCAAGGTGGTACCAGATTGCGCGCCCTTGGCGGTAAGATCCGTCGCACCGTTCAACGAGAGGGTGAAGCCCTGGCCCGGATCACCGTTCGACGCCTGCGGATAGCGCGTCACGGCGCTGGTATCCACCTTCACCAAGATGTCCTTGGCGGAATCCGTGTTGACGATAATCGGATTCGAGGTGATGTCGATCAGCACCGTGCGGTTCTCGTGGGCGCTCGTGGTGGTCGGCTGAACTCCGACGCTCGGAGTGATTTCCGTCGCACCATCATAAAGGTGGATGGCGCGGATCTGGTTGAAGGCGCTCTTGACGTTCGAAGTGGTCAGGTTGCGGGTGCTGGTGGCCGTCAGGTAGATTTGCTCGATCCTGATGGGTTCGCGCACCGACGTCATGCGGAAGACGCCGACTTCCAGACCATTGGTGTTGGCCGGCAATAACCCGGCGGGGTAGTTGGAAGTCAACGCAGCGACCGTTAACGTGCCGCCGCTCGAAAGGGTCATCGTCTGCCCGTTGGCGACGCTCAGGGTGACCGTTGTCGTATCACCGGAATCCTTGCCGGTGGACGAGAACTGGAGGCCCGTCGCATGCTCGGTCGGCAGACCGACCCGGATGGTGCCGGACGTCGCCGACGATTGGACGCTGGCCTGAACAGACAACGTCTTGACGGTTCCCTTGGTAATGATGAGCGGATTCGTGAAGATGAACGTCGTCGTGGCTCCGCCAGCGGTTGCGCCGGTCGGATCCGGGCTCGATGAAGTCGTCAAAACTGTGCTGCCATCCAGGATGCGCCAGTTGCTGAACGCGTTCGGCGCCGCCACGGTGGTAACGAGCTCTGCCTTCATCTGCGTGATCTTGACGTCCTCGCCGGAGTCAGACGCGTCAACGCGGAAGTTGGCGAACGTGAAGTTCTGCGTACCGCCGACAACGGTCTGCGAGACTGGCGTGTTGGAAACGGAAACCGCCAGTGAGGCCGTCTTAACCGTGTAGATGGCCGACGTCTGCATCCCGGACGGGGTCTTATCCGCCGCGACCAGCGTTTCGCCGGTGTCCTGACCCTTGACAATCATGTTCTTCGGGACGATGCGCGCCCGGATGTTGTCGTTGGCCGCGAAATCAGCGCTGAGATCAGCCTTGACCGTCAGCGTGGTCACGCCCGCCGGAAGGATGAAGTTATCCGTAATCGTAGCCGTGCCGTGCTCCGTGCTATCCGCGTAGTCGTAGTACGTCGGAGCAACCGGATCGATCGGCCCGCCGACTACCTTGCCGGCAGAGTCAACCAATTTGACGGCCGTGATGTCGGTGATGCGTGCACCAACCGTCGACGTCGTCAGTAAGAAGTTGATACCGACAGACTCAAACGACAGGGGCTCGCCGCGCACGTCGAAATCGAACTTGCCGAGGGTTGCTTCCTTGGTGTCCTCAGCGACGTTCGAGTTGACGACGGCGGCCGTGGCGGTCACCGCCACGGTGCCGCGGTTAATCGCGATGGTCGCGCCCGTGTTGAAGTAGGGCTCGCTGGTATTGGGGAAGGACGGCGTGGGGCTGAACCCGTAGGTTTCGCCCTTCGCAATCACGTCATCCTGTTTCTTGATGTCCCAGCGAATGGTCCGCGAAGAACCGTTCACGATATCGCCACGCAGGTCGATCTGCTTGGTCTTGCCCTTGTCAATGACAACGGGGTTGGCCCGCAGGTCGAAGTCCAAGTTCTTGTTGGACGCCTGCTTGACGGTCGCCACCACCGTTCCGTCAACCATGAGGTCGAGGTTCTGCACGTCGGAATCAGCCGCCGTACCACCCTGGTTGAAGGTCATGTGGGTGATGTCGATCTTTTCCGCTGAACCCGCCGTCACGCGCAGACCGGTGAAGATGAAGTCGGTCGTACCGATCTTTTGCGTCGAATCGGAGGGGTTATCCGCACCCGTCGTGATCGTCAATGTACCGATCGTCAGGGTGTTGTTCAGCGTCTGGTAATTGCCATACAACGGCAGGGTCGGACCCACCAGGGTCGTTCCTCCGGTCATGGTAATCGTGGCAATGCCCAGGGTCGGCACTTCACCGGCGTAGTTGGTGAGGCTGGACGCCATGTTACCGGCAATCATGATCTTGCGGGTCGTACCGGCTTTCACCACGATATCCTCATTGAAGGTCGCGGTGTGATCGGTCGACAGCGTGTGGGCAACAGTGGAAATCCGCGCATCGGTATCCACGTCCCACAGCAAGATTCCGGCAAACGCACCGTCCTGAGAGACGCCGCCAGCGCGCTTCACGACGATTTGATCAATCGTCGCATCGCCATCGCCGGACGCCGTGAAGTTCACATACGTGAACGGCACGCGAATTGCGTTCTGCGCCACAATGCCGGACGCCGGCGTATCCGACGCCAAGGCGTACTGCAATGTTGCCGCAGCTCCCACCACCGGAGTCGGCGTTGGGGTTGCGCCAGCAATCAGACCCTTATCGGTGCCGATATCCGGCGAACCGGCGGTCTGGGCGGCTTTATCGTACTCCGCGGCCGTAATCTTTTTCCGCGTCCGGCCGTCGGCTTCGGTGGTCACCCGGTAGTTGATGAAGAACGAATCCGCGAGGTCGTTAACCGATGTGGCCCAGACATTGCCGTACAGCGTTCGCGCGTCGGCTTCCGTCGCAATCTGGGTGAGCACGCCGCCCTTGCTGACGACGTACACGGCCGGATCGGTCATGACCTTAATCATCTTGACTCCCGGGCGGTAAGTCACGTTGCCGGCGATGAAATAGGATTCCATCTCCGCTTTCGGGATCGTTACCACGCCCGTGAAATCGCTGTACCAGGTTTTGTAGGTTTTTTCATCAGGGAAAACGTAGCGATTCCCGTCTGCACCGTAGTAGTACACCGTTCGGCATGGATCGTCGACTCGCGCACCGGCCGCGCACTGGAGTTTAATCAAATCTCCAGCCTTGGCAGCGCCGAGGGCCATGGGTAAACCCATCAGGCCAACCGACCATGCAATCGTTGTACCAGCCACGGCGAAGGTTAACGCTCGCTTCACCTGCTTGGTAAATTTGCTCATTCAATTAAATTACTATTATGTTCTCCTGCCACCAATCGGGCGAACGACGCTGGGAGCGTACTCGGAATGCCAAACTGCGCTCGCGACCCCCGGGAATTAACCGGGGACGACCTTTGCCGGAAACGCAGCTGGCCCAAACGCCGTCCGTTATCCTATCGCAGCAGTGAACTTATTAGCTTATGAATTAATAGGTAAACGCTTTTCCGTACCGTTCTGGTGAAAATGAAAAACCCTCCGTTTAACCTGCACACTTCGTACCATCGTACTGCCCGACAACGTCAGCTAAAACAAGCAACGGGCAGATTATCTGACGCCCTCATTCCGTATTTCTTACGGCGTCGCGTCTTTCGCAGTTTCCCCGGCGACTCCAGACCCGCTCTTATCGTTCAGCGCCGGTGCGGTGCCGATCGGGACGGTGGTGGTGGATTGAGCTCCCCCGGCATCTTCGGTTGCGCTATCTGGGCCGGCGGAAGGCAAAACGGAGCTCTCAGGATCTGCCGGGACCGAAGAAGATGTGCTTCCTGAAATTTTCAAAACGGTCAGCTGCTCCCGAACTGCGGTAATTTTTGAAAGCGCGGCGGAAAAATTCTCACCGGAGATATCCTGCTGTGCTCCATCAAGGCTGGTAAAGATCGCAGCGAACGTGCCGGCAGTGGAAGTCGCGACGCCCGATCCGGCGGCATGGCCGGCTTCCGTGCGCAGCGCTTGAACTTTTTCACTCAGGTATCGGCCGATCTCTCCGGCGGGTAACGTGGAATTGGTGGTCGTGCTCTGCGGAGCCGAAATGACGGATTGCAAAGCGGACAAACTCGTTGACTCGGCAGCGGCCAGCGCCTGTTGAACGGCGACGGCTACCTCCGGTTGCGCCGGCGTCGAACTGGCATACGTCGGGACGCCAAGCTTCGCGGCCAGTTCGCTGCCCGCGCGATCAACGGAAACGGCAATTTGGAAAACGGTCCGCCGGTCAACGGGGTTCTGCCGCAGCTCACTTTGCACTGATGCCATCTCGCTGGTAAAGCTCGCGACCACCTGGTTGACTTCCCGCGACGTGCTCCCGCCGGGCGCACGCTGGTCCACCAACCGCTCAAGTTCTTTGACGCGGTTACGGGCAAATTCCACTTTGAGCTCCGCTTTCCGGGTCGCATCGCTCACCAGGGCAAGCTGGGTCCGTTCAAACGCAAGCTTCATGCGGTAGAGCGGTTCACCCGGCAGACTGTAATGCGCCGCATTGACCGTTAAGCTGCTCACCATCACCAGCATGAATGCGGCCGCGATGCTGAACGCCGGCTGTCCGAAAAGCCCCCGCACTATATGCCAACCGTTCCATCCGGCTGCCGTCTCCGCTTGCTGTCGGGGTTGAGCCGCCATAACGGAAACTTTCGGCTGCGGATTTTCTTGCCGCCGGATTTCCGCCAAAATCAAACCGCGCGTCGTCTCCACCCAGCTGGCGGACGGGGTGACGTTGCGAAGCTGATGAATTTTTCGAATCAATTCACTGCGCGGCATAACGTTACAAATCATTCTCAGGCGATTGACGCACCGGCGCGGAACCTTTTATTCCCACCGCTTCCGGCTTCCGCTGCTTGACCTGTCCGCGAATCGCATGCAGGGCGCGGTGGATGAGTACCCGGACGGCCCCTCGCGATTTTCCCGTGATCTCGGCGATCTCGGAGATCGGCAGGTCCTCAACGTAACGCAGGAGAATCACTTCTTTATAATCGTCTTTGAGCCCCCGGATAGTCTGCTCAATTTCCGCCACTTCCAGACCCCGTTCGATCCGTTGGAAAAGTTGCTGCTGGCGCTGGTCAACCACCTGATCCAAGACATCGCTTTCCGCAGGAACTTCACGCTGCACTCGCTGGCGGTAGAAATCGATCACTAAATTCCTGGCTACTTGGTAAAAGAAAGCGTTCGGGTTGTCCACCGACCGCTGGAGCTGGTACAGGTACTGCCAGGCTCGGAGAAACACCTCAGCTGCGAGGTCCTCCGCCTCCTCGCGAACCTGAACTTTGAACAGGATAAACCGGTAAATTTTCGCGATGTAGGCGTTATATATCTCACCGAACGCCTCAGTATCGCCGTTCCGGGTCCTTTCAAACAAGCTTTTTTCCAAGTGCTTTTGCATTTAATTAGACGGGAAATTGTAGAAACTGTTACAACTGCGCAAAACCTCAGTAATATAGCAGTAAAAATAATAATTTTTACACAAAAAGTCAATAACTGCAAGCATCAACATACTGCTTATACCACCTTTACGTTAAAAAGAACACTAAACGTGGTGGACAAATAATCTTCAATTGTCTACAATATTCTAGACAATTGTATTAATCGATACGCATATGGAAGATGATATTATTCGACTATCGGTCTCAGAAGCTGCTAAATTTTTCGGACTCGAGCAACGAACCATAAGAAGGGCGTTAAAAAACAGTGAAATTAGCTATGTCATCGTCCGTGGTCGGTACAGAATATCATTCAAAAGTCTGCTTTCCTGGTCGCAGGGGAAAAGCACAGTAAAAAACAAATTGGCCACCAAAGGAATCGGAAGGTACGTGGAAAAATGGAAAATCACGAACGTCCGCTTCAGTCCAAACCCTGCACTGTTGAAAAAAGAAAATAATGATAGCCCAGTTGCGGGAAAATCATAAACGCATCTGATCACGGCGACGAAAATATCATTTTTTAAAAGAACGGATGTCTAGAATATTCTAGACATCCGTTCTTTATTTGGTGAGATAATTTAGTACAACTTGGCGGTCAGGATGACCAAGGCGGAACAAATGAAACTGGTAACAAAGTACCGTACGATTACTTTGCGATTTAACATCCCGAGGAAGTAATTACGTCCGATGCCTGATGCCAGATAATAACCGACACTCAAAATGACGGCATCAACATAGACGCTGGTGGGGAGAAAACTGATCGCCCAAAACAGTTCGATGGAGAGGAGCGGCATGACCAGCAAGAAAAGAAGGCCGCGTGGGGGCAGGCACCCGATCGCCCACAACGCCTGATACGCCAAAAGCATCGTGATCCCCGCCTGGACAAGCGCCGCCAGCCAGAGCGGGAAGTCAAAGAAAATCATCAGCCAAAAAAGACTGGCGGCGAAGAGAAAATACGCCACCAACCCCATGTACACGGAGATATTCACCGGCGCGTACGCCTGATGGCGCGAAGGTTCATGGAACGCCAAGTATAGATCCTCCAGCGTTACCAAAAGCAGCAGTGCGAAAATCACCGCGACCACCCATCGAAACCAATGGCCTTCGAGAATCATGAGAAAAAGAATTTCACCGGCGACCAGGTACATGGGAGTGAGCACCTGGGGCAGCTGCGTCATGCGCCGGGCGGTCACCGCGAGCGAAAGGCACGCGAGTACGACGATGCCGCCGACCATCAACCAGGGAATTTGCGACGTCAAAGTGCCGGTTTCGCTACTGGCCGCGGTCGCCACCACCTGCTGGTATCCCAAAAGCGGCGTACTGATGACCAAGAGCGTCCCGGCGGCAATCAATCCTAAGCCGGTCAACGGATGCGCCACGATTTTCTGCAGCCCGGGGCGCACCAGCAAAACCGTTACGCCGCTGACGATCAGCCCCGCCAAGGTAACCACCCACGGCAAAGTGAATGAATTATTCAGAAGAACTGCGGTGAGCACCAGCAGGATCAACGGCGTTGCCAAGGTTGTGCTGTGCAGAAATGCACGCATATCGCGCATCAGTGCGGCGCCCGGACGCGCCCGTACACTTCCAGCCGCTGGTCGCCGATCACCACGCGGGTGAACTCAAAGCGACGGTTGAACTCGCTTAGTTGCAGCGTCAATGTCGGAACGAAGAGCTGTTGTACCAACGCTTCCGCGACGCCGGCCGGAAATGCCCCGACGGTTGCCCCCTCCAGCACATAGGCAACCTCTCCATTACTGACCCGGGGGGCCAGGCGAATCTCGAGCGGAAGCGGCGGCGGCCCCGCGAACGTCGCGGTCAGGACCGCCACCCCGGTGCGGAACGCTACCTGCGGTTGCTGGATGAGCGGCTGTGACCGGAGGGCATCGCGGAGCCACGTCACAGCCTGTTCTTCGGTCACCACCCAACGGCTGACATCTGGAACGCTCGTGGCGGCGGGGGCGGGTGTTCGGAGCGGAATGGTCTTCGAAGGATCAGGGCGCACCGGTGTGAACAGGCCGCTTTGCCACAGCACCACGCCAACCACCACCCAGGGTCCGAGGATAAAAAATACGAGTGCACCGTGATAGGCGATCGCAAAACCGACCCGCCGGATTGTCCAATACCTCCGCCGGATCGTGCGGAGAGCCGCTTCCGCATCGCGCAGTTTGACCCCGCGCGACATCGCGGCCAACGGCACAGTCTTTCGTTTGGGAACGGTCGGTGGCTTCAGTTGCGCCATACGCTTAACGTGGGGCGGCGGCCGCATTTTCGCGGATCCATGGTTGTGCCGCAAAAACTGCTTCAAGACGTTCCAACCCCTCCTCAATATCGGCCTGCTCGCTCCCGGCCTGCCCCTGTTGCAATAAATTCAGCGCGATCACTAGATCCAGGTGTACGGTCTGGAACCGACCGGGAACGACCAGTTCCACCAAACGCCGGTGCATACCGGCGTAATCGACGGGCGCAGTACTCGGTGCGCCCCAACCGCGAAAAATTTCTTGCACGGCAGCTTGGTATTGACGGTCGGCCGCTGACGTTTCCACGGTGCCGGTTACCGTGCTGTTCAACCCCCCGGCAGGCGTTTCCGTGCGCTCGGACCGGTTCGCTAACCCCAATACCACGGCCACCAGCGCAACCGCGCCGACGACCGACCACAGCCCCACCCAACCGCCCGAAAACCGAAAACGGCGCCGCGCCATAATCACTCCGACAATTTACCGGATTAACTTTTATGCCCCGAACATTTCGGCGGAACTCCCCCGCAGTTCTATCCACGATGAAGTTGCTTCGTCCCAGCGGTACGCGTCGAAGCGATGGACCCGCTCGGTATCGGAATACTCATGGATGACCGTAGTGCTTGAACCGATACGCTTGGATCCCAGCGCGCGCGTGGATAGCTTCAGTGGCGCATCAACCCACTCCAGGCGGATCTTGCCCGCCGGGGTCACGAATTCCAAGATTTCCACCGTACCGGGCCCGCCATCCGCGGCCGGTTCTTGGCGCTCGGAAATCACCTGGAATTTATCCTTCACCATCCCTTTCACTTGTTCCCAACGTTCTGGCGTCATACCGTTAATACCATAGCACATTACGCCGCCGGCGCGGTAGGCCGAGGCTGTGCCCGCCCGCGGCGTTCCAAAGGCTTGCGATGCAGATACGCCTCAGCCAACCGCAGCACCTTACGGCCGTTCGCGTAGTACAGTTTGCGCCAGGCCGCATTTGCATCGCACCACTCCGCACCGAGATGTTCATCGGAAATGATTACCGGACGCGGCCGCAGTAATTCGCCCAGGTAAAACACGGCTAATTTCCTGACATGTTCGGGCCGCCCCTCCGCATCAACCCCCCGGAAATGGTACCGGTACGTGGCGCGAAAATCCGGCAGCAACCGGATGGCCTGGCGTGGGATGCCGGTTTCTTCCTCAAGCTCGCGAAAGGCCGTACGCAATTCGTCATGCATCTCATGCGCCTCGCTCCGGCCTTTGGGGAAATTCCAATAGATGCCGCGATGGTGGAGCATCAAATATAAACGTCCCTGGGCGGTGTGGCGGAACACGATGACGCCGATGGATTTCACGAGTGGCATAATAACTAGCGTAAAACGCAAAAGGCAAAGTGCAAAACAACAAATGAATATGTTATTTCTCGCTTTGCGTTTTTCGTTTTTCGTTTATTAAGTATTTTCTCCCTTTTAAGCCGGGTGGCAGATATTCCTGCTCTTCCTGCCAATTGTACTCCGGCGAATACTTGTAGCCTTTACCATAACCGACCTGCTGCATCAAATCGGTCGGGGCGTTGCGCAGATGGAGCGGCACCGGTTCATTCACCGTCTGCCGGACGTCTTCTTTCACCTGCCCGTACGCCTGGTACACTTCGACGGATTTCGGCGCCCGCGCCAGGTACACCACACACTGGGCCAAAATGATGTCGCACTCCGGCATCCCGATG
>JAQTQO010000049.1 GCA_028712155.1 Patescibacteria group bacterium
GGGTTTCGTTCCCCCGCCGTTTCCGCAGCCGATACCTTCCAGGGACCCGACCGGGGGTGTATCGGGGTATGCATCCCGATATCCAAGGATAACGGGAGTATAACCAATCAGACAAAATACGTCACCTCCCCCCGCCTCTCCCCGGTCAGGCCTCACCGGAAGACAAAAAAACGGCTATAGCCAGCCGTCCGTGAAGCTCAAAGCGTACCGGCAAACCGTTACGCGCGACCGACTTCAGAACAACCGTCCGGTGAGCAGGCTATAAATGAACGAAAGCACGGGGTTCAAAACCGGGTAGAACAAAAACAGCAGCGGCAAAAACAGCCACACGCCGTAGGTTTCCAAAAATACCTCGACGTTGTGCAGGCTCTCCGGCAGGATGGCAAATAGTACCTTGGAACCGTCCAGCGGGGGCACGGGGATAAGATTGAAGACCGCCAACATCACATTGGCAAACACCGCGATATCGAGGTAAACGGAAAACAGCAGGTTTTTCGGCAGCAGCTGGTACAGCGCTCCCAGCACCAGCGCCACCAGCAGGTTGATCGCCGGGCCGGCAAAGGCCACCAGGCCGCCGTCGCGCCGGGGATTGCGGAGATTGTACGGGTTGACCGGCACCGGCTTGGCATAGGCAAACAGCACCGGGTTGCCCGGAATCGCCATGAGGATGAGCGGCAGAATGACCGTCCCGATCGGATCAATGTGCGGGATGGGGTTGAGGGTGAGGCGGCCGGCCAGCCGTGCGGTCGGGTCGCCCGAGCGGTCAGCCATCCAGCCATGACAATATTCGTGGATGATCGCCGAAAAAATGACGGCAACCAGGAAAAAAAGTTGTGCGGCGTTCGGCATAGAAGACAGAATCGGCCATCAAATTTCTAATTCCTCATTGACCTCATTTCTAAACTTTTTGGCATTGGGGTTTGGGATTTGTTGAGACGTGAGAAATTCGTCATGAGAAATATATTCGAGGTACCTTGCAAAAATCATCCTCCCATGCTACATTCACCATACTATTTATTTCCATAGACTTTCGCATCCTATGTCCAAAATCTGTGATCTCTGCGGCCGGCGCGCGCTCAAAGGGAATCTCCGCAGCCACTCCAACATCGCGGTTATCCACCGTCAGCAGCTCAACTTGCATAGCCGCAAGATCGGCGGCGTACGGAAGAAAATCTGCGTCCACTGCATCAAAACGATGCACCGGGAAGACGCGGGAGAAACTCATAAGTAGCATACCATCCGAAGGCGGTCAATGACAAAAACGGCCCCCACGGCCGTTTTGTTGGGCTCAAAATTTCCCCGCCCCACGATGGCGACAGAGTCTACTCGTAGCGGAGCGCTTCGATCGGATTCTTGCGCGCGGCAATCGATGCCGGGTAGAGGCCGAACACGACGCCGACCGCCGTGGAAACGCCCACGCCCAAAATCACGGCCGAGATCGGCAGGGAAAATCCCCAGCCCGAGGATACAAATTGTCGCAACACCAGCGTGGTCAAAAAGGACAGGAGCGCACCCAAAGCAATCCCGATCAAGCCGCCGACGCCCGTCAATGCCACCGACTCGAACAGGAATTGTCGCAGGATGTCGCCTTCGGTCGCGCCGATCGCTTTGCGCAAGCCGACCTCGCGCGTCCGTTCGGTCACCGACACCAGCATGATATTCATGATGCCGATGCCGCCGACTACCAGCGAGACAGCCGCAACCGACGTCAGCAGCACTGTGAGAATGGTGGTGATGATGCCGACGATCGCGATGGCATCGGCCTGGGTGGTCGCATGGAAGTCGTCTTTTTCCGGATCGGTGATGCCGTGGACTTCCCGCAGCGTCCGCTCGATGTCTTTTTTGACCTGCGGCACGAGCTCTTCGGTTTTTGCCTGCACCATGATGGCGTGATAGTAATCAATGCCCAGCAGGTAATCCTGGGCGGTGGTGTACGGCACCATCACCATCTCATCAACCGTGAAAAACGTGGAACCTTTCGGCGCGAGTTCGCCCACGACGCGAAAGACCCGGTTCTTTATCCGGATCTTCTGCCCCAAGGCATCGCTGGCACCGAACAATTTTTCTTTGACTTTCGGACCGATGACGGCCACGGCGGCGCGGGATCGAATGTCTTCATCGCTGAAGAACATTCCGCGCGCAACTTTGAGCTTCATGATCTCGGCGATCAACTCCGAGGCACCCATCACGGTCGTCCGTTTCGTTTCCGTACCGTACGCGATCGTCTCGACTTTCATCACGACGGGCGTCAGCTCTTCGAGACCGGGAACATTGGCGGGGTTGAGGAGCGCGACGACGTCGCGTGGCCTGAGAGAATCCGTGTAGATCTCCATCATGTCGGAGGCCCCCTTCGGCGTCCGCCCGGGCTCGACTTCGATCGTGCGGGAGCCCATGATGCGTACCTGGTCGAGAATCATAAGCTTGGCCCCTTCACCGACCGACATCACGAGGATGATGGCGGTAATCCCGATGACGATCCCCAGGATCGTCAAGCCCGAACGCGCTTTGTTGGCGCGCAATCCGGCGACGGCGGTGATGAACGTATGGCGAAGTTTCATGGTCAGGAGATTACTTCCGGTAGCCGTCCCCGGTGCGCCGGTTGACGACGAGCCGGTCGCTCTCAATTTGGCCGTCGCACACGCGGATGACGCGGCGCGCGTACTCGGCCGTTGAGGTTTCATGGGTGATGAGCACGATCGTATGCTCATGCTCCTCATTGAGATGCTGCAGGATATCCATCACCGCGCGGCCGGATTTGGTATCAAGATTGCCGGTGGGCTCGTCGGCGAAAATAACGCGCGGCTTGACGACCAATGCGCGCGCGACGGCCACCCGCTGACGCTCGCCGCCGGACAGCTGGTTGACATCGTAGCGCAAACGGTGTTCGAGCCCCACGGCGGTAATCGCCTCGCGCGTCAGCGCATCCCACTGCGCCTCGGGATACGCCGAATACATGAGCGGCAGGCGGACATTGCCGTACACGTCCATGCGCGGCAACAGATTGAATGACTGAAACACAAATCCCATCTGCCGGTTACGGATGCGCGCGAGCGCGACCGACGAATGATCGTCGAGGCGCTTGCCGTCAAAGCGGTAACTGCCGCTCGACTGCCGGTCGAGAAACCCCAGAATGTGCAGCAAGGTGGATTTTCCCGAACCGGAAGGCCCCATGATCGCTAAAAATTCGCCGGTTTCCACGCGAAAAGACACCCCGCGCAACACCGGGGTCTGCAACTTCCCCTCAGCGTAGGTTTTGACCAAATTCTCAACCTCCAGAAGCGCCATACCACCGTGAGCGTCAATCCGCTGGCGCGGACAACACCTTGTCCCCCGCCACCACTCCGGAGAGGATCTCCACGTAACCGTCGGAACCTCGCAGCCCCAGCGTCACCAGTGTGTCAATGGCTTGCGTCTGCAGGCGGTCCGGACCGTTGGACGATACCTTCAGCAAGCGGACGATTTTTTCGCCGTCGCGCGTGACCACCGACCGCTGGGGAATGACCACCACGCCTTTGCGTTCCGCCGTCCGGATATCCAGGTCCGCGCTCATGCCGGATTTGACGCGGGGATCGGCCGGTATAAACTGCAGCGTCACTTTATAGGTCGGCACGCCGTCCACCACGGTTTCCGCCGGATCGATTTCCGAGACCTTGGCGCCAAATACCACATCGCTGCCGTACGCATCCAGGGTCAACTGCGCCGCATCGCCAAGCTTGACTTTCGCGATATCCGCTTCGGAGACCTTCGCCTCAATCTCATAACCGGCGTCCGAAATAATGGAAATGACGTTCGTGCCGGCGGCAATCATCTCGCCCGGTTCCAGCGTGGCCGCGGTGATCGTGCCGGAAAACGGCGCCCGCAGCACGGCTTTTCCCAGCTGCGCCTTCATCGTACTCACATTGGCTTCCATCTGCCGGATCTGCGCCTGCTGTGCCGTGACGTTGGCTTCCGCCTGGGCGACCAGCGCCTGCTGCGCCGCAATCACTTCGGCGGTGCTGCCGGCGAGCTTCAGTTGCAGTTCGCGCTCCGTTTGCGCGACCGTCCGCTGCTGAGCGGCAATTGCCTGCTGCAGATCGCTGACGTCGGACGCCAGCCCCGCCACCGTCACCCGGGCGGTGTTGACGTCGGTGCGGATGGTATTCAATGTCGTGTCCGACGCGGTGCAATTGGTCGTCAGGGAATCGTTCAGGGCGTCGAGGAATTGTTTGCACAGCGTCACGTGCGTCGCCGCTTCCTCCAGTGCGGTGTCCAGGGCCGCCGGCTCGGTACTCAACACGTCAAGCGACCGCTGCCACTGCAAAAGCTCCCGCTCGCTCAAATCCCGGAGTTGGATAACCCGCGTTTCGAGCTCGCCGCTGCATGCATTGTAGTTCAAATGATAATTCGTCCCGGAGGAATCAAATGCCGCGGCGGCTTTCACGCGCACCGCATCATCGGCTTTCGTGAAATCCGTTCGCAAGGCGCTCGGTATCCCCGCGTAATCATTCTGCAAATCCTGCCGGGCGGCCTCGAGCTCGGCCTGTTTGACCTGAATTTCCTCCGGGCGCGTCCCTGCTTCAAGCTCTCGGAGTTTGGCCTGCTGATTGCGTAATGCCGCCTGGTACTGGGACAGTTGCGCCTTGGCGACATCAACCTTCGCCAGCGCCTCCATCACCTGTGCCGCCAGCTCAGCACTGTCCTGACTCGCCAGCAAGCTGCCGTCCTGCACGTGCGCACCGACCTTAACCGGTACGGAGCTCACCCGGCCGCTGCGTTCGAACGCCAAATCAACCGACTGGGTCGGCACCACCTTGCCGGTCACGTTGACTTCCTGAACCAGGTCACTCGTCCGTGCTACGGTAAACTCATACACCGGAACTTGCGGCCGACTCATGAGAAACCAAATCCCGCCGACCAGTGCGAATGTCACCAGGACGAGGAAGATGAGGAGTCTTTTGTGTTTCATAATCACTAAAAGAAGAGTTGCACATGACCGATAACGGCCCGCACGCTCCACTAGTATTGTACTGGAGAGCGCCTGCGTTGCCAAGCAGCGAAAAACTAGCCCACCCGTAGCGGATGTGGTATCACCCCAATGCAATTTTAGACTTGGATTTTCTTGAAGAAATAACTGCCCAGGCCGAGGAACAGGAGCGTCACTGTTCCCAGGACGACCACGTCAATTCCCAGACCATAGTGGCCCGCATTGATCAGCAGGGTGCGCAGCGCATCAATACCGTAGGAAAGCGGATCGAGTTTGGCGACAATCGCCAGCGCTGGCGGCAACCCTTGCAGCGGGAACAGCGCGCCGGAGAGGAAGAAGAGCGGCATCACGAGAAAGTTCATAATGAGCTGGAATCCCTGCATATCATCCAGCAGCGACGCGATCATGGTCCCCAGCGACGTGAACAGCAGTGCGACCAGAAACATGACCCCGATCGCCGGAATAATCGCAAGCCAGCTCGTCGGGCGAAAGCCAAAAATCATGGAAATGAACATCACGATGACGCCCTGCATGGTGGCCACGGTCGCGCCGCCCAGCGTTCTGCCAATCATTATCTTGAAACGCGACATGGGGGCCACCAGCGTCTCTTTCAAAAATCCGAACTGCCGGTCCCAAATGACTTCCATGCCGGAAAAAATGGCCGTAAAAATGATGCTCATGCCGATGATGCCGG
>JAQTQO010000050.1 GCA_028712155.1 Patescibacteria group bacterium
ACCGACGACCCGCAGTTTACAAAACTGCTGCTCTGCCGACTGAGCTACGCTGGCGAAATGGGCAGGCCAGGATTCGCCACGGGATAAACCCGTGGCGCCCCGAGTTCATCTCGGGGCGAACCCAAGATCTCTGTCACGGGACACGGCGACCGAACTTTTTTTATTCAATGGGCAGGCCAGGATTCGAACCTGGGTAGCCATAACGGCGCCTGATTTACAGTCAGGTGCAATTGACCGCTCTGCCACCTGCCCACATGGAGCCGTTGGCCGGGGTTGAACCGGCGACCTACTCCTTACCAAGGAGTTGCTCTACCACTGAGCTACAACGGCGCGAAAGGAGATCGTAAGAGAAGCCAAACACAAAGAAGTCAACCCGCCTACAGTTCGCGTAGCAAACTGATGTGGTATTGCTTTACTCTGCGGCGCGATTAACCGCCTGCGGCTCACCCATCACTTCCTATTTATTCTTCTTTCAACTTTCGGCGGGTTATTCTCCTGCCTTCCTCGCTGACGGTCCTCCGACGTACGTCGGAGTCCCTTGCTGCGGAGACAGGAGAATAAAAAATTCCCCAGTCTACGGGAGTTTGTCAATCTGTTGCTGTAATTCAGCCAGTTTGGCGTTGTCAGGATCGGCTTGCTGGAGCGCCCCCCACGTCTTGGATGCGAGCGCTTTGTCTTCCACAACTATACTGATTTTCAACAGAAAGTCAAGCGTCCGCGGGTTGTTTGGTTCGAGTTCGGCGGCTTTCCGGGCGTACTGCAGAGCCTGTGCCTTGCGGCGCAACTCAAGGTACGACCGGGAGATGTTCAGGTAGGCCGCCGCCAGGCGGTACACCGCGCTCGCATCGGTGGACTTCTGCCGGCGGTAAATTTTACAGAGGTACGCGTACACCTCGCGCGCCTTGGCGTACTCGCGGGATTCCAGGTACAGTTCGCCCAGCATTTCATACGCCGGCACGTGCCGGGGATCGAGGCCGATGAGCTGGATGAGCTTTTCTTCGGCCGCCGTCCCCTGGCCGTTGGCGCGGGCGCGCTGGGCCTCCGCGTACAGCTCTTCCAGCGCAAGACTCGGGTTTCCTTCCGGCAGGGTCGCGCGCCGGTCTTTCCGGTAACGCGATTCCAGGTCGAGCACGTGCTGGTACGTCCGTTTGAAAAATCCGATCACCCCCAGCAACAGCGGACGCAGCAGCGCCTGCAGGAACCGGCGAAATATTTCCAGCCGACGGTGCAGGCGGTTGGCCAGGATCTTCTGTTTCAACTGCAGCTCCTGCTCGGCCGGGATCGAAGCCACATCCAGCGTTTTGAGCTGGGGAAGTTTCCTCCCGACGATGACGGATAGCGCCACAACGCATCCGATGAGCAATAGAATGGGAATGAAATCGTACGCCATACCCAGGGTAAATTTCTGAAATGCAAATCAAAATAGATAAGAACCATGCGCTCCGGTCAGGGCACGAACGGCGCGGTGCGGCTAGCGCGCACTCACATTGACTTTACCGGCACTGCCAAACAGCACCATTAACCGCTCCACTTTCTCTTGTACGGCCGCAGTGGCCGGACCGAGGTACGTCCGCAGGTCGTAGTTCGTCTGAAGCTTGCGCAGCGAACGCCGCAACGATTTCGTAAACGCGATGCGCAAGTCCGTGTCAATATTGATAATGCGGATGCCGCGGCGGATGGCCGACCGAATTTCCGCCGGGGCGACTCCGGAACCGCCGTGCAGCACCAGCGGCATACTGACCGCCGCGCTTATTTTTGACAGCCGGGACAGATCGAGGCGCTCGCGCCCGCGAAAGGAGCCGTGGAGCGTCCCGATCGAAACGGCCAAGGTATCGATGTGCGTGGAGGTGATGTACTCGCGTACCCGGGCCGGATCGGTCAGGTACGCGGACGGATCCTGTCCGGCCCGCAGCTTGGTCAAGCCTTCCTTGCCAAAAATCGTGCCCAGCTCCCCCTGCACCCATACGCCAAACCGATGGGCGTAGGAAACGGCCTGGCTGGTCACCGCGATGTTCTCTTCGAACGGGCTTTCGCTGGCGTCAATGTGCACCGAGGAAAAACCGGCATCCACGCACTCGCGCACGGCGGGAAAACTCCGCCCATGATCGAAGTGCATCGCCACCGGGATCACCCCGCCGACGTGCCGCGCCACCGTCCGGATGACGTCAGCAATGGGTTTGAGCTCGGCGTATTTGATGGTCTTTTCGGAAATCTGCACGATGACCGGGGAACGCACCGCCACCGCCGCGCGCACAATCGCCAGTGTCGTCTCCAAATTGACCGTATTGAACGCGCCAATCGCATACTTGCGCCGGCCGGCATCCCGCAATATTTCTTTTATGTGCACCAGCATAACCGGTAATTGTTCATTGCTGATTACCGCCACCGCTCGCCGCTGCAATCACCTGGATAAACTCATCGGCCTTCAGGCTCGCCCCGCCGACCAGCACGCCGCTGATCACCGGCAATGACGTAAAGGCGCGGACGTTGCCCGAATGCACGCTGCCGCCGTAAATGATCTGCACTTTTTGATCGAGGGTAGCCTTCCCGAAGAGATCAATGACGATGTGCCGGATGACTTCGCCGGCATACTGAACTTCCTGGGGGGTCGCTTCAATGCCGACGCCGCCGGTGCTGATCGCCCAAACCGGCTCATATGCGATGATCATCCGGTCATCGGCGCCGAGCGCCACTCCCTGCAATGCCACCTGCATCTGGCGGATGAGCACGTTATCCTTCTGGTTCCCCGCCCGCTGCTCGTAGTTCTCCCCGATGCAGAGCACGGGGACGAGGCTGCTCGCCAAGGCCGCTTCGACTTTCCGGTGTATCTGCTCGTCGGTCTCATTAAGATGGAGCCGCCGCTCCGAATGCCCGAGGATGACAAACCGGCACCCCTGCTCCTGCAGATCGCGCGGAGAAATTTCGCCGGTGAACGCGCCCTGCGCTTCCCAAAAACAATCCTGGGCACCCAGCTGTAGTCGGCTTCCCTTCAACAGCGGGAAAACCGACGTCAAATTGAGGTACGACGGGCATACCACGACCTCGGTTCCATCCGGCAGCTGGCGGAGCTGGCGCGTCAACGTGCGCGTCAACTCCAGCGTCGCGGAAAGCCCCATTTTCATCTTCCAATTCGCAATGAAGATCATACGGCGGGTAATTTACCGGGGTCCGGCAGAAAAAGTTGCAAGAGTGTCGAACCGCTCACCAAGAGCGCCACCATGATGCCCCCGGCGATCATGAGACCCAGGGCCAGCAGCGGTACGGCGCGGCGGGGCGGGATGCCGAAAATCCACGCGGCTAGCGAACCGCTCCAGGCGCCGGAGAACGGGATCGGCAACGGGAACGCGGTGAACAGCAGGAGCGCCAGATCGCCATGCCGCTGGTATTTCGCGTAAAACTTTTCACGCGTCTGGTGGAACAGCCACTGAAAAAAACGTTGTGCCAATTTGGAATGACGGCACAGCCAGCGGGTCAGGGGTTCGGCCAATGTCAGCACCAGTATCACGGGTATTGAACTGCCGGCCACGGCACAGAGGTACGCCTGCCACAACGGGAGATGGAACGCCAGTACACCCACGGGCAACGCCACCGAAAGTTCGACTGACGGAATGCCCGCAATTAAGAACGTAGCGACAGTACCCGGGAAGGACGAAACCCAGTGGAAAATCACGTCAAATAGATTCATGTGAGGATCTCAAGGTTCTCAAGCGTGCCCATTATACCACGGAAGCATTGCGGGTTCCAAAACAACAGGAAAACCACTAGCCGCCCAGCTCCGGCCACCGGTAATTGGAGTAAATCCATTCCGCCAGTCGCACCGAGTCGTGCCAACGCGCATCCGCCGAGTGCGCGCCCAACATCGCGACGCTCACCTGATTGCCCTGCTGCTCGAAAACGACCACAAAATTATACCCGGCCTCATCAAGGTAGCCGGTCTTGCCTCCCACCATGCGCGGACGGGCGTCCGCCGACGTCGTTTTTAGCAGCACATTCGTGGTCTCGGCCACCCGGCGTTCGCCGGTGTTGCGTACAACGACGGTCGCGGTCGCCTGGGAAACGGCCGCCGCGATAACCGGTTTTTTTAACGCCCGTTGTCCCAGCCGCGCGACATCCTGGGCGGTGCCGGTGTTCCCGGGTTCCAAACCGGCGGGGTCGGCGAAGTGCAGGCTCGCTAATCCCAAATCCTTGGCCTTGCGGTTCATGGCCGCCACGAACGCTTGCGGCGTCAAACCGGTTGACCGGGCCAGCGCGATGGCGGATTCATTGGACGAAGCAATCAGCATCAGGTGGAACAAATCATCTACGCTGACCGTATCGCCGGGTATCAGCAGCGTGCGGCCGCCGGTGCGCTGATCGGACGGCTGCATCACCACCAGCGCCTGCCAATCGGGGTTGCGGTCGGCGACCACCAGGGCGGTCATGAGCTTCGTGATACTGGCAAGCGGCTGCGGTTTGGCTGCGGACTGCGCGTACAGTGCCGCCCCCGACTTCACGTCAATGACCGACACCGCATCCGCCGCGACGGTTGGTTCCAGGGTTGCGGTAGACGTGCGCGCCGGCAGAGCGGAAACCGGATGCATCATCGGCGCCGCGGCCGCGGAAAGCGCCGGCGGAGCCGGAAACGAACGAATGGCAAGCACGATGAGCAGCTGTCCGATCCATTGAGCCATAAGATAAAAGCGGAGATGGTATGGTATCTCAAAAAAATCCTGGGTCTTACGCTTGCGTCTGCGGCGTCTCCAGCAGCCGGTTCACCACGTCGAGTTGGTGCAACCGGGCGTAATCGGGCAGTTGTTCAACGGTGGCGAGCCCCAGGTGTTTGAGGAAATCCATGCTGACGCTGTACCGCGGAATCGGATTTTTGGCGTCTCCCCCGCTGCCCTCGATCAACCCGCGCACCTGTAAATTGCGCAAAATGATGGCGCAGTTCACGCCGCGGATCTGCTCCAATTCGGCGCGCGTCACCGGGCCGCGGTACGCGATGGTGGTGAGCGTTTCCAACTGCGCCCGCGTCAATTCACCGGTCGTCTCCTGCTTCAGAAACCGCTGGA
The DNA here is from genome assembly GCA_028712155.1 of Patescibacteria group bacterium. Taxonomy (GTDB): domain Bacteria; phylum Patescibacteriota; class Patescibacteriia; order Buchananbacterales; family GWA2-38-13; genus VMFR01. The sequence continues at coordinate 5,052 of JAQTQO010000050.1, forward strand.
CCACCGGCGCGCATGCACCGCTCGACACCAACTGCACCTGATTGCCCGCGCGGGTGAGCTGGATTCCCGAATCGCCGCGCTGGTCATACGCCGCCGTCAACTCCTTGATCGCCTGCTGCACCGCCCCGGCATCCGCCTGGCAAATTTCGGAAATCTCGCGTACCGTCATCGGGCGGTTGGAAACCAGCAGCACCGCTTCAATATTGGCGGAAAGATTTGGCATACCGCAACAAAAAATTATTCGCCGAGTTTTTCAATCACAATTTCCTCGAAGAGCCCATCCTGCTTCACCATGACCAGGCGCTGCTTGGTGAGCTCTAAAACGGCCAAAAAACTCCCAATAACTTCCATCCGGCTATGGGA
>JAQTQO010000051.1 GCA_028712155.1 Patescibacteria group bacterium
ACCGCCCGGAGCGCCGGGTCGGCAATATCCATTTTTTCAAACCGCGCCGACGCATGCACCTGCCCGCGCTTGCCCGTGCTCAAGTTGTCCACGACCGTCACCGCGTGGCCGGCGGAAACCAAGGCATCCACCAGATGGGAACCGATGAACCCCGCGCCGCCGGTAACTAATATTTTCATAATCAAGCGCGCTGGGTATCTAAAACCTTCTGAAAATACGGGATCGTCTTCTTCAACCCTTGTTCCAACGAAATCGCCGGCTCCCATCCTAAGGCAGACTTCGCCAGCGTGATGTCCGGCCGGCGCTGCCGAGGATCATCCTCCCGCTCCGGCGCGCCGGTTTGGACTGACGAACGGCTGCCGGTGAGCCGCACCACCATTTCCGCCAACTCCCGGACGGTAAATTCGCCGGGATTGCCGAGATTGACCGGGCCGGTGAACCCCCGCACCAAAGATTTGGTGTTGGGGGCGTGGCTTCCTGGCATGCCCGTTGGGATTCTATACGATTCCTCCATGGACTCACGCCCGTGGCGTCCTGGTGTGGGGGTGAATGCTGAATCTGTTGCCATCATCCGCAACAATCCGGAAACGAGATCGTCAACGTAGCAGAATGACCGCGTCTGATCCCCCTGGCCGTCCACCCGCAACGGTTGCCCGCGCAGCGCGGCGACGATGAAATTGGAAATCACCCGGCCGTCGTCCAGCGCGAGGTTCGGCCCGTAGGTATTAAAGATGCGCACCACCTTGATCGGAACGCCGTACTGGCGGTGGTAGTCGAAAAACAGGGTCTCCGCGCAGCGCTTGCCCTCATCGTAGCAGGCGCGCAAACCGATGGGGTTGACATCGCCGTGGTACGACTCCGGCTGCGGGTGCACCTGCGGATCGCCGTAAATTTCTGACGTCGACGCCTGCAGCACCGGCACGTTGCGCCGCTTGGCAAGCTCCAGGGCATTGATTGCCCCCAGCACCGAGGTCCGCACGGTGGACACCGGATCTTTCTGGTAATACACCGGTGACGCCGGACACGCCAGGTTGAAAATTTGGTCAACGGTAAAATCGTACGGCGCGGTGACATCGCCGGTGACCAACCGGAATTTCGCATTCGCCAAAAGTTCGGCGACATTCGCCCGGCGGCCGCTGGAAAGATTATCCAGGCACACCACCTCATGGCCGTCGGCAAGCAGCCGCGCACACAGATGGGATCCGATAAACCCCGCGCCGCCGGTGACAAGAATTTTCATATTCTATGTTTCGTGAGTGAACTCCCGCTGCGTTTTTCTCCTCCGCTCAGCTTCCGCCGACATCCGCAGATACGCCTCGACAAATCCGTCCAGTTTCCCGTCCAGCACCGCCTGCGGATCGGGCTCCTCGTGTTCGGTGCGGTGGTCTTTTACCAGCTGGTACGGCTGCAGCACGTACGACCGCGCCTGGTTGCTCCACTCGGCGGCAGCATGCTCACCGCGCACCTTGCGCTTCTCCGTCTTGACCTCCTGCTGGTGTAAAAGCAAGAGCTTGGCCCGCAAGTATTTCAGCGCTTGCGCCTTATTCTGCACCTGTGACCGCTCGTTCTGGCACTTGACCACGATGCCGGTCGGCAGGTGGGTGATGCGCACCGCCGAATCGGTGGTATTCACCGATTGCCCGCCGTGCCCGCCCGATCGGAACACGTCAATTTTCAAATCTTCATCGCGCAATTCGACGTCTTTGGCATCCGCGAGGTCCGGCAGCACTTCCACCAGGGCAAACGACGTATGGCGCATCGCTTCGGCGTCAAACGGCGAAATGCGCACCAGCCGGTGCACGCCGTTCTCCGACCTAAGATAGCCGTAGGCATAGGGGCCCACAACCGTGAGCACCGCGCTCTTGATCCCCGCCTCCTGGCCGGTGTTGCTGTCAATGATTTTGACGGAAAAATTTTTCCGCTCGCTGTAGCGCGTCAGCATCCGCAACAGCATGGCGGCCCAGTCTTGCGCATCCACCCCGCCCGTGCCGGCATGAATCGCGACAATCGCGTTGCCGCGATCATAGGGTCCGGATAGCAGCACGAGAAACTCGAGTGACGAAAAATCCCGACGGATTTCGTCGAGCTTCGCCCCGATGTCGTCCGCCACGCTCTGGTCACCTTCCTCTTGCGCCAGCGTCGCGTAGTTCTTCAGGTCATCGATCTGCCGCTGCAATTTTTCCCATTGGTTCACTTCTCCCCGCAAGGTTTCACAACGCTTGCTGATCTCGGACGCCCGTTCGGGAATCGCCCAGAAATCCGGCAGGCTGATTTCGTATTCGCAAACCGCGATTTCTTTCTTTATTGCGTCCAGGTCAAAGTAACCTCCGATGCGCAGCTACTTTCTCTTGGAGCTGGATGATCTGTTTAATGAGATCTTTCATATCAATTTTCAAGGTTATCGCTATTGACAGCCTTTGTCAACGGTCCAGCGCTTACCGGCCGGTGCGCAGTTGCAGTAGAGGCCGAATTTTTGCCGCTCCCACCGGCCGCCGGTTTTCCCGCAAAGATTTTCTTCGGTCATTACGGTCGGAACGTCCAGAGTGCGGCATTCGCGGAATTCGGGTTTCTTGGCGCTATCCGTGCTGGGTTCATAGGTTGCCTGGCATTTTTCCGTCCGCGCGCATTGCGTTTCGCTCAAGTAGGCGCACCGGCGCAGCGACAGGATGTAGGACTGCAAGCGAGGCCCGAACCAACCGGTATACGCCATGGCAAACAGCAGCGCGCCGATGGCCAGAACGCCAAAAATTGCAAAAAGCGAAACCGTGCGACGGGACATAGAGATGAAAAGTCAAAATTCCTAATTTCTCATGAGTAAAAAATCCAACTCAGAAACCAAAGAAATTAACCGCGCGATCATGATTGAGAAATTGGAAATTAGGGAATGAGGATTATTTTCCGGGCGACGCGTCCTTGCCGATCAACTTTTACCCCTTCCGCCTTGAGCAGCTGCAATTTTTTTTGTCGTCCGTTGACGTACCCGCCGATATCGCCTCTGCTTTTCACCACGCGGTGGCACGGCACGGGGCCGGGTGTCGGATTCCTGTGGAGCGCGTTGCCCACCGCGCGGGCTGCACCCGGGTGGCCGCTTGAGGCCGCGACCCGCGCGTAGGTTGAAACCTTGCCGCGGGGAATTTTTTGGACCGCCTGGTACACAGACCGGGCAAAACTGGTGGGCATATGAAATCCGGCGAAGAATCCATGCGTCACCGCACCGGCGGGGTCAACAATTTGATGTATTGCTGCACCCACTGCTGAACCAGCGGCGGCAGGTACACCACGCCCAAAACCAAGGGAACCACGATGAGAATGAACTTCACGAGGCCCCAGACGCGGCTCCAAAACAACCACCGCCGCCAGCGCTCCAGCAGGGCGTAGCACGCCTTTGTGTAATTGAGGTTATCCTCCAAAAGCTGCCGCAATTCGACATTGCGTTCAGCGGCATCTTTCGGCGTGAACTGGTGGATGGTCTTGGCGTACCGCAACGCCTCTTCGGTAATCCCCCGCAGTTCGTCGATTTGCTCGTGGTAAGATTTTCCCTCCCCGCTGGTGCGCGGGCTGACCGTTTCTGCCATAGGTGCTGTGCATAATATATCAAAAAACGGGAGTTGGCACAACTCCGCAGCATCGGTGCGCGGTCCTCTGTTTTTAGCGCCCAGTACGGGGATACGGGCTCCGGCAGCCGGAGATCATACGCCAAATCGGCCGCCACACTTTCTTGCTCACGGCGGCCAAAACGCCGTACCGCAATGTTTCGGTAACACCCAGTAGCACTCCCGTGTACAGAAAATCCGCCGCCAGGCTGTTGCGCAGAAACGGCAACGCCGCGATATAGCACGCCAGCAACCCGCTGATCGTTTTGGGGTACATCGCCGTGAATTGCCAGACGGCAAAATTCGTGGCCAGGAAAAACAGGAGCGTTCCCGCCAGCGTGGCAGCGGCAGCCGGCGTGAAACGTACCCGTCGGGTCCGCCCAAGAATATAGCCGAGCCCCGCCGAAATGAGCAAGCTGCCGTAGACGGAAAGCATGATCGGCCCCGAATAAAAACCCAAAAAAATGTCGCTGACAAGCATCGCCGCGACGGTGACTCCCGCAGCCGTCCGCCAGCCCAAATAGCAGCCGGACACCAGCGCAACGGCGCCCATGGCGGTGAAGTTCGCCTGGTGGGGCAATAACCTGGTAGCGGTAGCCAACGCGATTAACATCAGGGCGAACGGAAGACGGGAAGTAAATCTTTGCATACCAAATGTAGAATTTCCAATTTTTTAATTCACAATTTTCAATAAATTTTCAATGACTCAATTTTCAAACCGTTTTCCTACCACCTCCAGACGATATTTGAAAAATTGCAACGTTGTGACATTGATTGAAAATTGGTATTTGAAAATTCATTTCGTCTCCGCCCGAAACTGGCTCGTCGTGTATTTCCACATCACCTGGTCGCCGGGCGACAAACGGTAGTTGCTGACGCCAACCTCGGCGAATTGCTGGTTCACCCAGTAATGCCAGTAACGTCCGGTGGAGACATCCTCCCCCACTCCCCCGATGCCGGTCACCCGTATGCCAAGGTCGCCGCCGTAATCGCGGGTGGAAATCTGTACGCCGCGGCTGCGCTCAAGTTCCTGCATAAACTCCCAGACGGACTGGCGGGGAATGAGCGCCACGCCTGCGTAACTTGAAATCCGTCCGTCGCCGAAATCAAACAGCACGCTGCCGGTACTGGTCGGGGCGACCGACGCCCCCAGCGGCAGCAGCGGCTGATTTCCCGCCGGCACGGCGTGCGGGAGATTCCATCCGACCGCGACGCCGACGACCAGGAGGATGGCGCCGGTTGCGAATTGGCGGAAACGTTTCATAGCGAGCGGAGAGCGGCCCGGCGCCACATGATGCCGGCAAATACCGCCACAGCCAGGCATGCAATGGCACGGGCTAGCACATTCACAAACAAGCTGGTGGCGATCAACGTCACGGGGTAGCGGATACCGGACGCCACCGGCAGTCCGCGGCCCCAAATCGGCCGCGCGACCACGGTGAGCATCGGCCGGGAATCCAGGAAGCTGCGGGGCGCATATCGAAGCTCAACGAGCTGTGAACCGCCCGGATCCAGCCGGAAAGCGGCCGGAGCGGCCGTCAGTTCCCGCGTCGGAGCGGCGGCAACCTGGTACATCGCCGGTTGCGGCGTCGTGTTACTTACCAGTATAGCACCTGAAGCCATGCTCCCCCACTCAGCGGATATTCGCAGATGCGCGGGCTGAATGGCGATGCCGACGGCGGACGCAGGACAAATGCCGCCGAACGCCGCTAGCACGATCACCAGTATCCCAAACATGAACTTTCTGCTTCGCATATTTTCCATCACATTACTTTCGCGCCGACTTCCTCCGTCAC
>JAQTQO010000021.1 GCA_028712155.1 Patescibacteria group bacterium
AACTCCTTGGTCGCCTGCTGCACCGCCCCGGCATCCGCCTGGCAAATTTCGGAAATCTCGCGTACCGTCATCGGGCGGTTGGAACCCAGCAGCACCGCTTCAATATTGGCGGAAAGATTTGGCATACCGCAACAAAAAATTATTCGCCGAGTTTTTCAATCACAATTTCCTCGAAGAGCTCATCCTGCTTCACCATGACCCGGCGCTGCTTGGTGAGCTCTAAAACGGCCAAAAAACTCACAATAACTTCCATCCGGCTATGGGAACCTCCCATAATTTGCGAAAACCGCAGTTTGGTTTCCCGCCAGATCAGATCGCGGAGCTGCTGGATGCGCTCAAACACGCTGACGGTCTTGGCGATGGTCCCTTTCCCCTGCGGCAGTATCGGCGGCAGCGCCGCAACCACCTCAGCAAACAGGCGCGTCAGCCGGTCGAGCGTCAGATTCGGCGGCGGTGTGAATCCGGAAGGCTCAACGGACATCAGCAGCCGCTCGCGAGTGAAACTGAAACGGCGTTTACGCAAAAGCTTATGCACCTGCTGGGATGCCAGCAGGAACTCGCGGTACAGTTTAAGCTGGTTTTCGAGTGCTAAACCTTCATCGGCCTCAGGCGGCTGCAGATATGGTAGCAGCGCGCGCGACTTTATCAAGAGCAATCGTGCCGCGATGGCCAAAAAATCCGCCAGGTCGCCCGCGGACATCTGCTCGCCCACCTCCTGCAGCACCTTCAGGTACTGTTCGGTGACCGACGCCAGCGACATCTGCGTGATGTCGAGCTTCTGCTCCTCGATGAGCTGCAGCAGCAGATCCAGCGGCCCTTCAAATTGTGCGGTTTTTACCGGATGCATGGCGCTTCTTCTGAAAAATCCGGAATCCCACCGGCATCCCCTCCGGTGGGTTCCTCGTTAAATTCGGCCAAATCCTACTTGGTTTTTTTCTTGCCCTTGGATTTTCCTACTTTCATTCCGGCGGCTTCCACAATGCCGGCCATCAGCGCTTCTTCCATCTTGACGAAATCTTTCACCTTCATCCGCACGGAATCGGTAAAACTGCCCGCCTGCAAAATGACATCCTTGGTCTTGAGCAGGCTGCGGTCCACCACGAGCGGCAATTTGTGGAGCTTGCCGAACGCCGTCAGCGCGCCCGCCTTGACTTTCAGCATCTTGGCCATCACCTTTTCCGGCACCATTTCAACTTTCTTCACTTTCAAGGCTTTCTTGAGTTTGGCGAAATCCAAACGGTGGGAAGCCGGCACGACGACCAGGACATACGCTTTATCGGTTTTCACCAGCAACGTTTTGCCGACTTCCTTGAGGTTGCGCTTCAAGGTTTGCGCGATGTCGTAGGCGGTGAAAACGGTTTTGTGCGTAATTTCTTCGAACGGTTTTTTGGCCTTTTTCAGGTAGGCCTTCACCTTGGCGGGGATGGGCATAGGTTAATGAAAAAAATTTAAAGGCTTAAACCAAAGAGCGCCAAAATACTAAGCGCCACCATGATTATTGCCGGAGAGGAAATAGTAATCAACGATATCCCTAATTTGTACTTTTTAATATCTTTTTTCTTATTGCGGACAGTCAGAAATATCCCGATGGGCAGAACAACCAAAGAGGCTGCCAAAATGACCAAAAAAATCAACGATATTGAATCCCGAACTACCTCATTAATCAGCTTCGCCGGACTATCAGCCTTGCCGGAATCATCGGCGAGAACCGCCAAGCATATTTTGGGAAGCCAAACACTAAGCCACGCCACATACACAGCCACGCATCTTACTCCTTTCATTATTCGGGGCATAAATCATGATTAATTATTAAATTTTCAGCGGTAACCTTTGCTGTTCTCCCAACATCTTGCGCGACGCTCTCCTGCCCTTGGGCGTCAGTTTCACGGTTTCCACAAACCACTTCGTGGCGGTTTTTCGGCCATATCCGACCAGAAATTCGCGGGAGACCAAACGATCAATGCTGCGCGAAATAATGTTCACCAAATCCTTGCCTTTCGGCCGGTGCGCGCTACCGTCATAGAATCGGGCGATACTGGCACGGCTGAGCGTACGCTTGGGTGCTGCCAAGGCTTGCGTCAGGATGTAGCGTTGAAGCCGCGACAGCACCATACACCTCTCACCTTACTTTCCAACAATTTTTAAGTGAAGCTCCTTGAGTTGCTTGGGCTCCACTTCCGACGGCGCGTTCATCATCGCGTCCTCGGCCCGGCCGTTCTTTGGAAACGCCGTGATCTCGCGGATGTTTTGCTCTTCGCGAAGAATCATGACCATCCGCTCAATGCCCGGGGCAAACCCGCAGTGGGGCGGCGCGCCGTACTTGAACGCGGCGATCATATGGCCAAATTTCTTGTCCACCACCTCGGGCCCGTAGCCCGCAATCTTGAACGCTTCGTACATGATTTCCGGCACGTTGTTGCGCACTGCGCCGGATGACAGTTCAATGCCGTTACAGACGATGTCGTACTGATAGGCCAAGATATCGAGAGGCTTTTGTTCTTTTAAGGCCTTCATCCCGCCCTGCGGCATCGAGAACGGATTGTGACAGAAATCAATTTTTTTGTCCTGCTCGCTCCACTCGTACATCGGGAAATCAACTATCCAGCAGAACGCCAGCTGGTTTTTGTCGATCAAATCCAGCCGCTTGCCAAGCGTTAGACGGGTGCTGCCCAAGGCTGCGGCGACAATCTTTGGCGTATCGGCGCCAAAGAAAATCACGTCGCCGGGTTTAGCCGAAACCTCTTTCACTATTTTTGTCGTCAATTCCTCGCCGAGAAATTTCACAATCGGCGACTGGTATGAGCCGTCCGGTTTGCAGATGATGTACGCCAAACCCTTCGCACCCAGTTTTTTGACCTCATCAGTCATTTTTTCAATTTCGGTGCGCGAGAGTTTTGCTGCGCCCAAGGCGCACAGGGCGCGTACGACTCCACCGGATTTTACCGCATTGGCAAACACCGAAAAACCGCAGCCCTTAACCAGCGCGGTGATATCGGCAATTTCCATCCCAAACCGCAAGTCCGGTTTATCTGTGCCGTACTTGAGCATGGTTTCCGCATAGGTCAGGCGCGGCAAACGACTGGAAACCAGCGGGACTTTCTTTTTCGTGAACGCCTTGGATAAATCGATAAACAACGGCTCCATCAGGTCGAAAAACTCGTCTTGCGTCAGGAAGCTGGTTTCAATATCCAGCTGGTAGAACTCGCCCGGGCTGCGGTCGGCGCGCGCGTCTTCATCGCGCATGCACGGTGCGATCTGGAAATACTTATCAATGCCGCCGACCATCAAAAGCTGCTTGTACTGCTGGGGCGCCTGTGGCAGGGCATAAAATTTTCCCGGATGTAACCGCGATGGCACCAAAAAATCGCGCGCGCCTTCCGGCGATGACGCGGTCAACAGCGGGGTATCAACTTCCAGAAAACCGCGCCCATGCATCCAGTCACGCAAAAACTTGATAACCTTGGCGCGAAACTCAAGATTCTCGAGCATCCGGTGCCGCCGCAAATCCAAGAAACGGTATTTCAAGCGGATGTCTTCATTGACCTCCTGGCTGGGATCAACGGCTTTACCGTCGGCGTCCGGCATCCAGCTCAACGTGAACGGCGGGGTCTTCGAGGGGTTGAGAATTTCCACGTCATCGGCAAAAACCTCGACTTCGCCGGTCGTCAATTTCGGGTTGACCATATCCTCCGGCCGCGGCGATACCTTGCCGGTAATTTTGATGACGAACTCATCGCGCACTTTGTCGGCCACTTCCCATGCGGCCTGCGCAAGTTTTGGATTGCAGGTCACCTGGGTGAGCCCGTAACGGTCACGCAAATCAAGAAAAATCACACCGCCATGATCGCGCCGGCTGTTGACCCAGCCCGACAGCGTGACGGTTTTTCCCGCATCGGTTTTGCGCAACGCTCCGCAGGTATGCGATCGGAACATAACCAGAAATCTTATCGAGCGTCGAAAAACGAGATCCCTCGACTGCGCTCGGGATGAGACTAGGAAACCAGTTTCCTAGTCTCATTTTAACAAAAAAAACGTCCCATTCCAAGGACGGTTTTCTAGCTCAGTTGAGCGAAAAAATCGTGGTACCACCTCGGTTGCCCGGACATTTTTGAAACACGGTGTCCGGACCACTCGGTTTACCCTTAACGCAGATTCACGGCTGGTTCTACTTGCCCCGCTTCTGCGAAGCGTTCTTCCAGCGCCTCCCCTGGTGTTTTCCAGGGTCAAACGGCTTTACGAATTGTGTTCCAAGGCTACCACGGAGCACCACCAGCGTCAAGACAGTACGACGGCAGGACCAGCCGCTGCGCGCGCAACTTCCGTGTGATATTCGGCAAACCGGGCGACCAGCTCCCGCGCCACCGCGAGCGTCGGCCCGGCAACGGCGACGTGCAAAACCCCTGCCAGCGGCAATGCCAGCGCCATCCGCAAGTACGCCACCGCCACGGCATCCACCGCAATATACTGGCCGGTATTTTTTTTCTGGCACCGCGGGCAGCGCAGGCTGCCGGCCACCACATCAAACGACCCGTCATGGATCGCGGCGCGACAACGCCCGCAGCGATCAAGCTGCGGCTGAAATCCCATCTGCGCCAGCAGTTTCAGTGCGTACACCGTCGGCGCCGCCGACACCGCGAATTTCGACGCCGGGGTATTCAGCTGCGCGAGCGCATCGCGCAACAACGCATAGGTTTCCGCTTCAGGGTGGCCGGTGATCATCATCCGGCGGGTGAATTGCAGACATGCTCCGGCCGCAGCCATGGCTTCCCCCGAATCGTTGATGCGGCGGAATCGCTGCCGGGCGATGGCACCGGAAAGTTTGTAGCCAGCTCCTCGCCGCACCAGGGTCACCATCACCTCGCCGAACGGTTCCAAATGACCGGCGAGTTTGGAACACACCTTCTGACTGCCGTCGGCCACCGCTTCAACCAAACCGGTCCGGCCGGTATAAAGCGTATAGACCCGGTCATTCTCCCCCCGCGACTGCGTCCGGAGCGTAATGGCCGACGTCGTCAGGTAGCGTGACACAAAAAATCCAAATTATAAAACCCCGCCCGTGGCGGGACGATTTTTATCAACCCAGGACTGCAGCACCAGCATCGCCGCGACGGCATCCTCCGGACCGCCGTGCAGTCCCTGCCGCAACCGCTGGGCTTCCTGCGTGGTTAGGCGTTCGTCGTGCAAGTGAACGGGCAGCTTGGTGGCACGCTGCAGCGCATACGCAAACCGGCGCACCTGAGCGGCAACCGGAGAATCCACCCCCTGCTTGCCTGCATCCATGTGTACGGGCAGACCAACGACAATCTCGGTAATTCCCTCCTGGATGCACGTCGCCACGATCTGCGCGAAGATGGCGGAACGGCTGCGGAGCGCAACCACACCGAGCGGCACGGCCGGAGTTCCCGGCGCCGCTTTGGCCAGGCCGACCTTCCGTTCACCGTAATCAACACCGAGAATTGCCATAACTTACACCAGAGATTCCCTTATACGATGAAATAAACTATTGGAATAATTGCTATTATTACCAGAAACAAGATCTGAAATCCTGTAGGGATAATAGCCAGCCAATGCATCCCACAAATTTGATGGATCTACATCTTCTGCAGTGCGGCTATAATAAATACCATCGTTCAAGTGGTCTCTAAAAGCCTTCGGGGGTAACTTATCAATCACGTAAAGTTTTAAATTTCTTTGAATACCCGCCCACAACACGTTATTTATGTCCTTATCTCTAAAACTATACCCGATTATAAGTACTTTTCGTGCAAATGTAATAGCATTTATAAATATTTTCTCATAATAAAAATTTAACAAGGGCTCCTCAATTATTTGTCTGGACTTATCATACCCGATTGCCATCGCACGATTCGAACTCACAGCGGAATTCCAGCCCCAGGAGCCGTGCAGTTTCACGTATAGAAGCCCATCATAGTTTGAAATATCAATATTCTTAACCTTATCACTATTTGGCAACGTTAAAAAATCACTCATATCAAGTAATTTTCGTCCCCCTGAAACACCTGCTAAGTGGTTAACGCCCAGAGTCTGTAATCCCCCCTCTAATCGGTACGCGATTTGCCTCTCAACAAATAAATCTTGGTTAAGAGTAAAAAATACTCCCGGTTTTCCGGGATCACCTTTAAAAATCCTAATAAGTTCAACCAAACCATCAACTTTTGTTGACCTAATCCTCTCAATTAATATTTTGTCGAGTAAACTATAGGCTGCAAAAGTCGCCTCTTTAATACCATTCTTTTGTTCTATGTTGAATGACGTACTTTCGTTGACCTCAGAATAAATATCCTCAAAATCAAACAATTGACCCCCAAGAAACAGCTTGTGAAGTAATTCATTCTTTTGAATAGAGGGGTGATTAAAAATTAGACCCCACATTTCATCCCCAAGAAACCCTCCATAATCCTTTGTAAAACCTGCTCCAGCCAACAGAATAACATCCTTAAATTGCATATCATATTCGCGTCAGCACCTCGTGCCCAGTTTCCGTCACGGCCACGGTATGTTCGAAATGCGCAGAGATCGATCCGTCGGAAGTCACAATGGTCCAACCGTCCGATTTAACCTGCACGCGCCAGTGGCCGGCGTTGGCCATCGGTTCAATCGCGATCACCAAGCCGGGCTGCATCACCAGATCGGGAAAACCGTCATCCAGGTAGTTTGGCACCTGCGGTGACTCATGCACGGCGTAACCGACGCCATGCCCCACCAATTCCCGCACCACCGAGTAACCGGCCGCTTCAATGCGCCGCTGCACCGCTAAGCTAATGTCCGAAATGCGCTTGCCCGGTCCGACCTGTGCGATCCCCTCTTCCAGTGCCTCTTGGGTCGCCGTCATCAAACGGCGCGCCGTCCGGCTGACTTTGCCGACCGCAACGGTCTTGGCCATATCCACGTACAGCCACTTGCCGTTCACCTCAAGCGCCAAACCCAGATCGAGGCCCACGATTTGCCCCTCCACTAATACTACCTGGTCGGAAGCAGCGGCGTGGACAACCACGTCATTGACCGACGCGCACAAAGCCGTCGGGAACGGCTTGCCCGAACCGCGGTGGTAACCCAAGAACGAAGGTTTCGCCCCGGCCTGCGCGATGCGCTCGACGGCGATGCGGTCCAAATCTTTGGTGGTTATCCCCGGCTTGACTGCCGCCGCAACCTCGTCAACTACGCGCGCCAAAATTTTACCGGCCTGCCGCAGGCCAGCGATGTCGGCCGGGGTTTTGCGTTTAATCATAGGGTAAAATCCCTTACGGTGTGGCCATCGAGCGCCGCAGCTGCGTGAGCACGCGGCGAAATACCGCGGCAATTGCCGGCCGCCCGTCAACCTGGAGCAGCACGCCGCGTTTCCGGTAGTACGCCAACAGCGGCGCGGTCTGCCGGTGATAGATCCGGATGCGCTTCCGGATCGTCGCAGGCTGGTCATCGTCGCGGACAAATAATTTCCGTCCGCAGCGGTCGCAAATGCCGCGCCGCCTGGGCGGGTGGTACTGGACGTGATAGCTCAGGCCGCAGGCGCAGTTCAGCCGGCCGCTGATCCGCTGGACCGCCACGCGGTCCGGCAGCAGGATCTGAATCGCATGGGTGACCGGCGTGGCACGCTCGAGCGCCGTTAGCTGCGCCCGATTCCTGGGGTACCCATCCAGCACGAACCCGTGCGTGCGGGCACGGCCAAAACGCAGGTGCTTGCCTACGATCGCATTGGTCACCGCATCGGGCACCAGTTTTCCGGCCATCAGGTAACGCTCGGCGCGCCGGCCGAGCGCCGTGCGGCGGGAAATTTCCCGGCGAAAGATTTCTCCGGTCGAAATGTGCGCCAACCCGAAACGGCGCGCGACCAATTCGGCCTGCGTACCCTTGCCCGAACCCTGCACGCCCAGCACCACCATGCGCAAACGCAGCGGCGGGCGGGATGATTTTTTTGGCTGACGGACGCGACGCATAAAAAATTACCGGTAATGGAAGGCAAAAATTATCGTACGACAACCAGCTAAAAAACGCAACGGTCGGGGGCACTGCCGGACTTCACTCAGCTGCTGCCCGCGTGAACGGGGACCGCCAATATGAGGTTCACGCCATCCCGCAAACGGTAGTGCCGGTATTGGTAGCCTGTTTCCGGGAGCATCGAGGTCGTGTCGGGAGTATCCTTGAGTACTACGGCATCAAATCGCGACCACGCCGCCGCGTCGGTCCCCGGGTCGAAATATTCCGCGGCATAATCCCGCAAGTAGAACGGCAGCGGCCAGTATTCATTCGATTTCACCAGAATACTGAGCTTGCGACCGGCCGCCACCTCGGCGATGTCGCGCACTAAGCGCAAAGTGTCGCCGTCCGTATGGACGTACGCGTACGGATTACTGGCCTGCCACGGCAGGATGAAGCTGAACGCAAGTGCCATCACGGCCAGGTATCCCGCGCTCGCGGCAAACCCAAACCCCTTCACCCACCGGCTAGAAAGTCCCGTCAGGCCGATGGCGGCCAAAATGCACAGCGGCGCCGTGATGTTGATCACCAGCCAAGGTGTTTTATAGTCGATCACGCTGTAGACAACCGCACTGAAAATAAACCACAGTGCGATGCCCCGACCCGCGACGCTCTTCCACGCATACCATAGTCCCGCCGCTCCCAACAGCAGCAAGGGCAGCTCGTACTGATAGAGCATGTTGGCAAAGTAGTACCAGGGTTTATCGTGCCCCGCGCCCTGAACCCCGCGGGAAAGCCACGGCATCAGCCCCTGGAAAGAATCCCAGACCCCGCGCCGGTACGTGAAAAAACTGCTATAGAACATGACGTACACCAACATAAAAAGTGCTGCCGAGAGAAAAACCACTTCGAGGGACCCCGGCCGGGAAAATGCCTCCCACAGCCGCCGCCAATGTACGATTGCCAGCAATCCCAAGATCGGCAGCATCAGGATGGCCGTTTCCTTGGTGGCAAGCAGCAACGCCATGGTGACCGACAGCAACGGCAACAAGTCGAGGCGCCGCGTCTCCAAAATACGAATGGCCAGCAAAACCGCCACGCAGCTGAAAAAAACCAGCGCCATCTCGTGGATAGCGTAGCGCGAGTAGTACACCAGGGACGGCGACAACAGCAAAAAACCGGCGGCCGGGATGGCCCAGGCGTCTTTACGCCCGCGCAACAGCAACGGAGAAATTACCAGCGCCAGGCCGAACAGCGCGGCCGGCAGCCGGAGCGAAAACTCCGATACCCCAAGAACGAGAAAAGACAGGAAGATCGCAAAGAAAAACAAAGGGCCGTGGTAGTTGTTCGGATCATACGCAAAGTGGCCGGTACTCATGATCTGGTTGGTGAACCAAAAATTCACCCCCTCATCATGGTGCAACGGACGCAGGGAAAGCAAACTGAAGCGCGTGATGACCGCCAGCGCGAAAATGACCGAAACGGTAATTATCCAACCGCGTTTCCCCATAGATTACCCACAGTATAGCACGTGACCGCCGGGCATGAAAAAACGCGCCGGAGACCGGGCGCGCAAAAACGTAAAACCCGCCGGCATCCGCCGCCTACAACCCTTCGTAGTCGCGCATGGTGAGCTGGCTCTCGATCTGCTTGACCGTTTCAATGACAACCGACACCACGATCAGCAGACTGGAGCCGGAGAGCGTGAGCGTTTGCACCTGCGTGAAGTACTGCAGGCCGATCGGCAGGACCGCCAGCAGACCGAGGAACAGCGCACCCGCGAACAGGATCCGATGGGAAACGTGACCGAGGTATTCCGCGGTCGGACGGCCGGGTCGAATACCCGGAACGAACCCCCCCTGCTTTTGGAGATTCTCGGCCACCTGATCCGGATGGAAAATCACCTCCGTGTAGAAGTACGTAAATCCGAATACGAGCAAGAAATACATGATGGAGTACCCGATCGGGTTGGCCTGCACGCTGAAGAAACTCGCCACTCCCTCGGCCACGCGCGCGACCGTCGCGTTGTGCGATTGCGTGAAGAATTGCGCGATCATCGGCGGGAATATCACCACGGAAATGGCAAAGATGATCGGAATCATGCCCGCCTGGTTGACCCGCAGCGGCAAGTGGGTGCTCGACCCGCCGTACATCTTCATCCCCCGCACCCGCCGGGCGTAGGAAACCGGAATGTTGCGCTGGGCTTCCGTGATGTACACCGTTCCGGCGGTCACCACCGCGGCCACCACCAGAAACAGCCCGATATTGAGCACATCTTTCGGTTCAAACACGGACAAGGTTTGCTGTATCGCCGACGGAATCCCCGTCACGATCCCCGAGAAAATCAGCAAGCTAATGCCGTTGCCGATATTGCGCTCCGAGATGAGCTCGCCCAGCCACATCAGAAAAATGGTGCCGCCCGTCAGGGTGACCACGGAGGTCAGCATCTGCGCCGATGTCATATTGGCGATCAGCTGCACGCCGTTCTGCTGCCGCTGGAGCAGCACGATCAAGCTGTACCCCTGGAGCACTGCCAGCGGTACCGTCAGGATGCGCGTCCATTGGTTGATCTTCTGCCGGCCGGCTTCCCCTTCCTTACTGAGCTGATCGAGCCGCGGGATGATCATGGTAAGGAGCTGAATGATGATGGAGGAGGTGATGTACGGCCCGACACCCAGCGCCACCACGGAAAAATTCTCCATCGCTCCGCCGGAGAACACGTTCAATAACCCGAAGAGTTGGTTGTGCTGAAAAAACTGCCGCAGCGCGGCGACATCGACGTTCGGCAGGGGGAAATGCGCGGCCAACCGGAACACCAAAAGCATCGCGAGCACAAAAATGATGCTCGTGCGAAGATCCGGGGATTTCCAAACTTTTCTGAAGAAAGAGATCACGGTCGGTCAGTTACGAATCAAGCAGGATGAATACGGCTCGATCGCAATTATTTCTTACGGATGGTTTTCTTCACTTCCCGTGATACCTGCGGCGCGCTTCCGGTTTGGACCATCAGGGCCTTGCCGCCCGCCTTTTCAATCAGTTGCTTGGCCGACGCGCTGTAGGCATCGGCGGTGACCGTCATCGGGTGCGAGAGCTTGCCGTTCCGTCCGTGCAGGATTTTGATCCCGTGCGCCGCGGTCGTGATGAGTCCGGCGGAAACTAATGCCGAACCATCCACCTGGCCGCCCATCGGGAAATGCCGCTCCAGCTGGTCGGTGGTCACCGTGGCAAGCTTGGGATAAGCCCGCCGCATGCCTTTGAATTTCGGATAGTGCACGACCATCGCTTTAAGCGCACGCCGATTGATGCCGGCGGTACCGCCCGAACGCGCCCGCTGGCCTTTCACGCCGCGGGTACTGAACGCCCCGTGCCCCGATCCGAGACCGCGCCCGATGCGCTTGGGCCGGTGCGCCGAGTTTGGGGAACGTCGCAAATTGTGTAAACCGATAGCCATGGTATTCCAAGTCCTCCCGATAAAAAATTATGACGTAGCCTCTGCGGTATCCTTCGGCTTCTTTGACGCATCCGGCGCGCTCTGTGGCACCGGAATGCGCTGCAGCTCACGGAAGGCGACCATCGTTGCCCGCACATTGCTGATTTTGTTGCTGGTCCCCAGCATCTTTCCCACGACATTGGGCACCTGAGCGAGCTTGAGCACGGTCCGGACCGCGCCGCCGACTTTCACGCCCGTTCCCAGCGGAGCGGGTTTCAGCAGGATCTCTGCGCCCTTATACTTCACGCGCACCGGATACGGGATGGTTTCGTGCACGATCGGAACGGAAACCAAGTGCTTGCGGGCCTGGGTAACGGCCTTATTGACGGCGCCGGTGACGTCGGCTCCCTTGGCCACGCCAATACCGACGCGGTTCCCTTGCGGCATCCCGATGGCCACACACGCCCGAAACCGCATCCGTTTACCGCCAGCCATGACGCGGGTCACCCGGTCCACCGCAATAATCTCCTGCGCGAAATCCCGTTCGGCGTCCCGATCATGACCGCGGCGTCCGCCACCTCGTGTTTTCGGTCTTGCCATAGAAATGCAATTTGCTTAAAACTTCAACCCGCCTTTGCGTGCGCCTTCCGCCACCGCCTTGACCCGTCCGTGGTAGCGGTAGCGCCCGCGATCAAAAACAACGGCGGAAATCTTTTGCTCCAATGCGGCCTGCGCCACCCGTTCACCGAGCTTCTCGGCCGCCGCGGTTTTGTTCAACTTCCCCGGCAGACCTTTGGTCGTTCCGGTCCAGAGCGTCCGGCTCGTGGCATCGTTGACCAACTGCGCGGAGGTGTACCGCAGACTGCGAAAAACCGTCAACCGCGGCCGGGCGGCCGTACCCAAAATCTTGGCACGGGTTCTCACCTGCCGTCGGAATCGGCGCGCTTGCTGGGAAATACGGTGACTGGACATACGAGATGCAAAAAATCCTGATGATTACTCGGTCTTGGTGGCAAGTTTGCCCGACTTGCGCCGGATGACCTCGCCGACATACTTAATCCCCTTCCCTTTGTAGGGTTCGGCGGGCGCCACGTCTCGGATTTCCGCCGCCGTCTGCCCCACCTTCTCCTTATCCGCTCCGCTGACGGTGAGCACGTTCTTGTCCACCGTAACGCTCACCCCCGGGGCGATCGCGTATGCGACCGGATGACTGAAACCGACGTTGAGCGTCAACACCTGACCGCTCACGGCCGCCTTAAACCCGACGCCGCTGATCTCCAGTTGCTTGGAATATCCGGCATTGACGCCGGACACGAGGTTGGTGATCAAACTGCGGTACAGCCCCCACAGCGCCGCCTGCTTATGATCGGCCGCATCGCGCACCGTGATGTTCACGACGCCGTCCACGACCGCCGCGCTGACGCTGGGGTGCAGCAGACATTCGAGCTTTCCCTTCGGCCCCTGCACGGTCACCAACGGACCCGCCACGGTCACCGTCGTGCCGGTCGGAAATGGGATAGGTTTTTTTCCAATACGGGACATAACTGTTGATATTTCGAAATAGCGATATTTCGATGCCTTAGTAGATTTCGCAAATAAGTTCTCCGCCCAGTTTGCGCTTGCGGGCCTCGCGGTTGGTCATGATGCCCGCCGACGTCGAAACGACCGCAATGCCGAGATCGTTGAGCACCCGCGGCAGCTCGCGGCTCGAGACGTACACGCGCCGCCCCGGCCGGCTGACCCGGCGAAGACTCGCGATCGACGGGTTCCCCGGCTGCCGGTAACGCAACGTCAGCGTCAGCACCTGCCGGGCCGCGCGCGTCGGAGAATCCGCCACGGTAACCGACGTCACGTAGCCGTTGTCCTCCAGCACTTTCGCGATAGCGTGTTTCATTTTTGAATACGGCATCGCCACCTCGGTGTGCTGGACGGCGAGGGCATTCCGGATTCGGGTGAGCATGTCAGCGATAGGATCGGTCATAAGAAAAATTACCAGGATGATTTACGGATGCCGGGCAGTGCGCCTTTCGACGCCAGTTCGCGGAAGCAAATCCGGCAGATGCTGAAATCCCTCAGGTAACCGCGGCGGCGGCCGCAGCGCCAGCAGCGCCGCACGATCCGCGTGGAGAACTTCGGCGGCCTTGACGATTTGACGAACTGTGCAGTCGTGGTCATAGAATTATTTCTCGGACGATGAACGGAAAGGAAAGCCCAGCTGGCGGAACAATGCCAAGCCCTCGGCCCGGTCGCTGGTGGTGGTGACCACCGTAATTTCCACGCCCGAGATCCGCTCCACTTCATCGGCAGAAATCTCGGGGAACGCGATGCTCTCTTTCAAGCCGACCGTCAGGTTGCCATTGCCGTCCACCGCCTTGGGATCAAGCCCGCGGAAATCGCGTATCCGGGGCAGCGTGACGTGCACCAACTTCTCCAGAAAACTTCGCATGCGCTCGCCGCGGAGCGTCACCTTGAGGCCGACCACCTGCCCTTGGCGGATTTTGAAATTCGAAATGGACTTCTTGGCCAGCGTCTTGACCGGCTGCTGACCGGTGACCTGCCGCATGAGCGCCACGGCCGCCTCGGCGAATTTCGGATCCTTCAGACCCGAACCCAGACCGATGTTGACGACGACCTTGGAAAGGCGCGGCAATTGCCAAGGATTGGAATACCCCAGCTCCTTCTTGAGGGCCGGTACAATGGTTTTTTGATACTGTTCTTTTATCCCTGCCATAGAAATATGTCTACTTCAGCTAGCGAAACGTCGCCTGGCAATGTTTGCACTTGCGTTCACGCACGCCGCTCTCGGCGCGCACCACGCCGATCCGCGTAGGCTTGCCGCACTGCGGGCAGACCACCAGCACTTTGCACGCCGGCATGGGCGCCGGAAACTGCACCTTCTGCCCCCGCTCACCGGCTTTCCGTGCGCGGAGATGTTTGACCGACAGATTCACCCCTTCAATCGACAGCAAACCCTGCCGCGGGAATGCCTGCACCACTTTGCCGGATTTCCCCCGGTCCTTGCCTCGAATGACTTTGACGGTGTCACCGCTCTTTATCTGCATACACGTGCACTGCTAAACCACTTCTTCCGCCAGGGAAATAATTTTGGTAAACCCGCGATCGCGCAATTCCCGTGCCACCGGACCGAAAATCCGGGTGCCTTTCGGCTCTTTGGACGCCTTATCCACCAGCACGATCGCATTGTCGTCGAACCGTACGAAGCTGCCATCGGCCCGCCGGATTTCCTTGTGCGACCGGATGATGACACCGTGGTGCACTTCGCCTTTCTTCACCATCGCGTGCGGTACGGCTTCCTTAATCGCCACGGTCACGATGTCGCCGACCGTCGCAATCCGACGGCGATAACCGCCCAATACCTTAATCACCTGGATGCGGCGGGCACCGGTGTTATCGGCCGGGGTCATCATGGTGCGATGCTGAATCATAGGAAAATGCTCAAAATGAGATCCGCGGCGCTAAGCGCGTGGGTACACCACCCGCCACCGCTTCGTGCGGCTGATCGGCCGGCAGGCCACGAATTCAACCTCGTCACCGGCATGAAACTTCTTGAGCGGGTCATGGACGTGGAAGCGCTGGTGCGTTGCGTAAATCTTGTGGTACTTCGGATGCGCCGTCATGCGCGCCACCTCAACCACCAGCGTCTGCAAGGTCTTGGCGCTTACCACCCGTCCATGGAATTGTCGGACCCGTTTGGGTTGTTTGGTCGTCATAGGCGTCTACTTTTTGGCGCTGCTGGGCGCGGCCGGTTTTTCCGGCGTCGCAACTTTTGCGGGCGCGGGCGTACCGGCGGCCGGAGTCGACGGGACCGCCTGCCCGTGCAGGGCCGTCATGATCTTGGCAATCACCTTTTTCACCGCGCGCAGCTCACGGACATTCTTATTGGTATCCTGTGCGATTTGAAAACGCAGCTGCTCACGGTGCTGCTGCTGTTCGCGCAGCAACGCCGTAAGCTCATCGCGTGACTTTGATTTTATTTCAAGAAATTTCATAACGATGAACCTTTCACCAAAAATCGGGAGGATACCGGCAGCTTGTGGGCGGCCAGCAGCATCGCGCGGCGGGCCGTCGTTTCGTCCACGCCATCCAATTCAAACAGAATATGTCCGGGCCGAACCACCGCCACGTAATGATCCACGCTGCCCTTGCCGGAACCCATCGTGGACTGCGTGCCCTTCATCGTCACCGGCTTATCCGGGAACGCCCGGATCCAGAGTTTTCCGCCGCGCTTGAGTTCGCGCGTCACGGCGCGCCGGGCCGCCTCGAGCTGACGCGCGGTCACCCAGGCCGAGCTTTTTGACTGCAAACCGAAGTGGCCGTACGACAGATACGTACCGCCCGTCGCGATCTCGCGACGACGGCGGCGACCCTTGTGCCACTTGCGATGTTTTACTTTCCTGGGCATTAACATAATTGCAATCCGTGGATGGATACATCAGGCGCGAACACTCGCGCGTTTCCCCTGGCGCACCGCCGGTTTCGCGACGGCCACGGGAACCGGTTCAGACTCTTTGGCAAACCGTTCTCCCTTGTAAATCCACACCTTTACGCCCAACGCTCCGTAGGTCGTGAACGCGGCGGTGCGGGAGTAATCGATATCCGCGCGCAACGTATGGAGCGGCATTTTCCCGTTCACCAATTTTTCCGTCCGGGCGATCTCGGCGCCGTTCAACCGACCGGAGATCACCACTTTGGCGCCCTGCGCGCCGGCGCGCGTGACGCGGGAAATCGCCTGCTTCATCACCCGGCGGAACGGCAGACGCTTCTCAAGATCGGCCACCATCGATTGGGCGACCAGTTCGGCGGAAAGGTTCGGATTGGCGACTTCCTGTACGGTCAACGTGACGTTCGTTTTCGGCGGTAAGAATTTCTGCAAAATTTCGTGCTTCAGCTGTTCGATCCCCTGCCCGCCCCGCCCGATAATCATGCCGGGCTTGGCCGCATGCAAAATAATGGTCAGTGCCGCGGGGGTGCGCTCAACTTCCACTTTCGCCAATCCCGCTTCGCGCAATTTTTTGATAAGAAATTTCCGCAACTGAATATCCTGACGCAACATCGCGCCGTAATCCTTCTTCGCAAACCACCGCGAATTCCACGGCAGTAAAGGACCGGTGCGGAAGCCAATTGGATTTACCTTATGACCCATAGTAAAAATCTCTGCGACAAAATGATATTAGCCGGCCTTGCGCTGGAAGAGCTTTCTCCGGAACCCTTTGCCGGCGCCGCCCTTCGTTTCATCGGCTTTCCCCTTTCCGGCTTCACTGCCCAGCCCCACTCCGCGGCGAAGCTCGCCGAGAGTTACGGTCTTGACCTCTTCCGAAGCGGCCTTGGCTTTGCTTGGCAGCTGCGCCCGCACGGCCCCGGCGCGCTCCATCAACGTCACGGAAAGGTGGCAGCTGCGCTTGCGGATCTGTCCGGCGCGGCCGAATGCCCGCGGCCGGAAACGCTTCAGGGTCGGTCCCTGGTTCACCAGTATCTGCTGGATGATCAAATCTTCCTTGGCAATTTGAAAATTATGACTGGCATTCGCAACGGCCGATGCGATCAGCTTGGACACCGGTAACGCCGCGGCTTTCGGCATGACTTTCAGATAATCGATGGCGGTCACCGCCGGCATCCGCTGCACGGCGCTGGCGACCAGCCGCACCTTGCGCGGCGACATCCGCAGGAACCGCAGGTGCGCCAGCACCGTCCGCGGTGCGGCAGCCGTGACCGCCGGCCCTTTGGGGGCGGCGGGCGACGGTGCGGGTTTGTGTGCGGAAACCTGAGCCATACCAATGCGTTATGCTTTCTTACCGGCCGGGGGTTTGGCGCCGGCGGCTTCCGGTGTCGCGACGGCCGCCTTGCGCGCCGCCTCTTCCTGCGCGGCTTCGGCCGCGGCCTCTTCCTTCGCCATGCGACCACCGTGAGTGACGAACTTGCGCGTCGGAGAAAATTCACCCAGCCGATGACCAACCATATTTTCAATGACAACGACGGGCACGTGATGTCGGCCGTTATGCACGCCGATGGTGTACCCTACCATGGCCGGCGTGATGACGCAAGCGCGATCCCAGGTCTTGACCACCGTGCGATCACCGCGCTTGAGCTTGGCAAGCTTTGCCAACAACCGCTGGTTGATATACGGGCCTTTCTTGAGTGAACGGGACATAAGTGAAGTGTCGAAATATCGAAATATTAGCGCGGCCGGCGCTTGAGGATCATCCGATCCGAATACTTATGGGGTTGGCGCGTCTTGACGCCGAACGCGAGCTTGCCCCACTTGGTCTTAGGCGCTTTCAAACCGATCGGCTGGTTACCTTCGCCGCCGCCGTGCGGATGGTCGTTGGGATTTTGCGCCTTGCCGCGGACGGTCGGCCGCCATCCCATGTGGCGCTTGCGGCCGGCTTTGCCGACCCGCAGGTGCATCGCATCGGGGTTAGAGACCTGTCCAACCGTCGCCAAGCAGTTTTTGGAAACCAACCGGATCTCTTTGGACGGCAGTTCGATCTGCGCAAACGGCCCGTCAATGGCCAGGAGCTTGACCGTGGTGCCGGCGCTGCGTGCGAGCTCTCCGCCCTTGCCGGGGATGATCTCGACATTGCAGATCACCGTTCCCGGCGGAATGGCTTCCAGCGGCATCCGGTTTCCCACGCTCAGTTCAACCCGGCTGCGGGACGCGACCACCGTCGCGCCCACCTGAAGCCCTTCGGGCGCCAGCAGGTA
Source organism: Patescibacteria group bacterium (assembly GCA_028712155.1). GTDB lineage: Bacteria > Patescibacteriota > Patescibacteriia > Buchananbacterales > GWA2-38-13 > VMFR01. The sequence goes on from JAQTQO010000021.1 coordinate 18,089, forward strand.
CTGCTTCTCGCCATTCGCGTAATGCACCAGCGCAATGCGCGCCTGGCGGTTGGGATCGTACTCGATGGAAACGACTTTTGCCGGGATATTGAAACGTTCCTGCACGAAGTCCACCATCCGGATGAAACGTTTCTCGCCGCCGCCGCGGTGGCGCACGGTGATTTTCCCCTGGGCGTTGCGCCCCGAGTGCGCCTTGCGGAACGTAATCAAAGATTTCTCCGGTTTACTCCGGGTGATCTCAGCAAACGTGCTGACTGAGGCCAGTCGGCGGCCGGGACTTGTCGGGCGATACTGTCGAATAGGCATAGCGGTTTCAAAATTGCGCTCAATGCGTCGCCTTTTCTCCCTCGATCTTTGTCCCCTCGGGCAGCTGAACGACGGCCTTCTTCCAGGCTTTCGTTTGCCCCATCACGCGGCCGTACCGCACGCGGCGCCCGCGCACGTTGGAAATCCGTACCGCAACCGGTTTGACGCCGTAGCGCTGGCGGATGGCACGCTGCACGGTAATTTTATTGGCCTGTGGGGAAACCATGAACGTGTATTGCGCCGCGGCCTCCTGCAGGCCGGCTTTCTCCGTCACGATGCGCGACACCAGCACCCCGGCCACATCCTCCCGCACGGCAATCCCCGTCCCCCGCTCCTTGGAGGCAACCGAGGTCTCGGCCGCCTTGGCTTTGGCCGGAACCGCCGGCTGGGATTTTTGGGATCCCTCCGTCGCCGGATGCTTTTTGAAAACATTGAGTAAGCTCATAGGAATATGGGCAACGTGGTCAGGCTTTCGCCGGCCCCGCGGTGCGGTAGACTTCACTGACGCGGGTCAATCCGGAAATCGGCATCAGGAGGTAGCGGTGCCCGAGCACATCTTTGACGTTCAAACTATCCGCGGCAATCACCGTGACGCGCGGCAGGTTGCGGAACGCGCGCACCAGGTCACCGGAGTTATTCGGCAGCACGACCAGCACCCGCGCCGGCAAGGGTTTTGACGCCTTGACCGGTGCCGGCTTGGACGCGCCCGCGGCCGGTTTTTCCGCCGGGGCCGACGCCGGTTTCCCGGCGGCCGATAATTTCTTCGACCGGAGTTTCAAACTGGAAAGCAGGGTTGCGGCAAGCTTCGTCTTGGCGCCGAGCGGTTTGAGATCATCCACCAGCAGAATCGCCTCCTCCTGCGCTTTGGCCGACAGACTGATGCACAGCGCCTGGCGACGAACTTTACGGTTGATCTTGAGATGAAAATTACGATCCGGACGCGGGCCGAACGTAATGCCGCCGCCGATCCAGATCGGGGAACGGATGGAGCCGTGGCGCGCGCGGCCGGTGCCTTTCTGTTTCCATGGCTTGCGCCCGCCGCCGCGCACCTCGCCGCGGGTCTTGGTGTGCGCCAAAACCTGGCGCGCATTAGCCGCCTGCGCGGTGACCGCTTGCTGCAGGATGCCGGAACTCATCGATTGTCCGAAAATTTCGGACGGCAGCTCGCGCTCCCCCACGACCTTACCTTCAATATTGTAGACTTTCGCCTTCAGCATAATAAATACTTACCGCGACACCGTTATTTCGCAGCCTCAACCTTTTGGACCGGCGGTGTTGCGGCAACTGGCTTGGCCACTGCAGCCGGTGCATCGGTGGAAACTTTTTCCACTTTCAGTTCACCCTCGCACTGGATCATGAGCAGACCGTTGCGGCTGCCGGGAATGGAACCCTGTACGTACAGCGCGTTCTTATCTGGTTCCACGGCAATGACTTCCAGATTCTTGACCGACACTTGATCGGCACCCATACGGCCGGGGAAACGCTTGCCGGGTCGCACGTGCTGCCAGCCGCCGGGACCGCTCGAGCCGGGATGCCGGAACTGGTCTTTGTGGCCGTGCGTCTGCGGCTGCCCTTTGAAGCCCCAGCGCTTGACGACCCCCTGAAACCCGCGCCCTTTGGTAGTGCCGGTAACCTTGACGACGTCGCCCGCGGAAAAACTCGTCACCGTCAGCTGATCGCCCAACGCGAGTCGCTCGGCTTCGGCCGGAGTGACGCGGAATTCATGCAGGACCTGGAACGGCCCGCGGCCCTTGAGGTGGCCGGCCACCGGTTTGCTCACCCGCCGGCGCGCTCCGAAACCAACCTGCACGGCGGTGTAGCCGTCGCGCGCATCGGTCTTGAGCTGCGTTACCACGCACGGTCCCGCGACGACTTTGGTCACCGTGATCGCGTGACCGTCCGTCGCGTACCGCTGCGACATTTCAATTTTCCGTCCGAGGATGAACTTCATTCTGGTAAAAAATAATCTGCCTCACCACAATGAGCCAGCTGGGTTTCCCCTGGCAAATTGTTCGAGGGTGGTAAATGGGTAAAGAAGTTGGCAGCTCCATGGACCTCGCCAGTGTGAGCCGGGGATGTGCCCCCGCCCGTTGCCCCTCTTCGATTGAGGGAGAACGGGTGGAGGCACCACATCCGGCGCCTCACGGTTGAGGTAGGTTTCCTGACGCACCCCGCGGGTGCGCTACATCTTAATTTCAATGTCAACGCCCGCCGGCAGATTCAGGCTGGTGAGCGCGTCAACGGTTTTGGTCGTCGGGTCAATGATATCCAGCAGCCGCTTGTGAATCCGCATCTCGTACTGATCACGGCTGTTCTTGTGCACGAACGTCGACTTGTTCACGGTGTACTTCTTCTTCTCGGTCGGCAGCGGAACCGGGCCGATGACGGACGAACCGCTGCGCCGCGCCGTCTCCATGATCGTCTTCAGCGACTGGTCTGCAATTTTATGGTCGTACGCGCGGATCTTGATCCGGATCCGCTGGTGTCCTTCCTCTTCCACGGCACCGACGACCGCCGGCACGGCGGCAGCTTTCGTCTCAACATCTTTCGGTTTCGTTGGGGCAATCATGGAAAAGTACTCCCGTCAATCGCATTACTTGATAATTTTTGACACGACCCCCGCGCCGACAGTGTGCCCGCCTTCGCGGATGGCGAAACGCTGCTTTTCCTCAAGCGCGCAAGGGCCAATCAGTTTAATCTTAATCTTTACCGTATCGCCCGGCATCACCATCTCGGTGCCCTCTGGCAACTCAATCTCGCCGGTGATGTCAGCCGTCCCGATGAAGAACTGCGGCTTGTATCCTTTGAAGAACGGTTTGTGGCGGCCGCCTTCCTCCTTGGTCAGCACGTACGTGTTGCCTTCAAATTCGGTATGCGGCGTGATGCTGCCGGTTTTCGCCAGCACCATCCCGCGGTCCACTTCCTCTTTCTTGATGCCGCGCAGCAAAATGCCAGCGTTGTCCCCGGCTTCGCCCGTATCGAGCGACTTGTTGAACATTTCAATGCCGGTGACGGTCGTCTTCTTGGTCTCGCGGATGCCGACCAGTTCGACTTCGTCGTTGAGTTTCACGGTCCCGCGCTCAATGCGGCCGGTCACCACCGTACCGCGGCCTTCGATCGAGAAAATGTCTTCGATCGGCATCAGGAACGGTTTATCCTTGTCGCGCACCGGCGTCGGGATATACTCATCGAGCGCCTTGAGCAATTCATCGATCGCCTTGGTCGCGGCGGGGTCACCCGGATTCTCCAGTGCCTTGAGCGCCGAACCGCGGATCACCGGCGTCGTATCACCGGGGAATTCGTACTTCTTGAGCAATTCGCGCACTTCTTCCTCAACCAAATCCACCAGCTCCTTGTCCTGGACCTGGTCCACTTTATTGATGAACACGATGATGTAGGGAACACCCACCTGGCGCGCCAGCAGGATGTGCTCGCGGGTCTGCGGCATGGGGCCGTCGGTCGCGGCGACCACCAAAACTGCGCCATCCATCTGCGCGGCGCCGGTCACCATGTTCTTGACGTAGTCCGCGTGGCCGGGGCAGTCGATGTGCGCGTAGTGGCGCTTATCCGTTTCGTACTCGACGTGCGAGGTGTTGATGGTAATGCCGCGCGCCTTCTCTTCCGGCGCGTTGTCGATCTGGTCGACCGACTTCTGCTGGGCCTTCAACCCCTTCTTGTTCATGTACGTCAAAATCGCGGCCGTCAGCGTGGTTTTGCCGTGGTCAACGTGGCCAATCGTGCCGACGTTGAGATGCGTCTTGGTGCGCTCAAATTTTCCCGACATGTTGCTACTCCTTGCGTAAGCGCGGTCTCCCGCGGTGGATCGCCGAGGGACCGAACGCTTGGGTTAAGAGTAATGAAATTAAATGTTTTCCTTTGGAATATGCAGGAAACGCCGGCCGCTCCCGCGACCGATGGCGTTCATGCGCGCTCCACAGGAAAAATTCGCTCAATGGAAATAATTTTTTTTTGTTACCCAATTATAGAGATAAAGCGGGAAAATGTCAAATTTCGCCATTTTCGGCCGGTCACTCGATCGGCTCGAAATAATACTGGTCGCTGCCGTCCGGGGAAGTCGGGTCGACGTCCACCGCTGACGCCGGCGTCACCGAATGACGGGGCGTCGGCGCAGCCGACATCGGCGGGAATTTGACCGGACGCTCCTCCTCCCGCGCCTCGGGCGGGGCGGTCCGCGCCGCGGATTCCCGCTGGATTTCTTCGAACAGGGAATCGGCGGGAACGGCCTGCGCACCCGGAAGCGGGCAGACGGCGATCCGCTCGTATTCTTCAAACGGCAAAATCACGTACGCCGGATTGCCGGCCGCATCCACGACGATGCAGCGGTCGCCGGTACGCTGAACCAACGCAATAATTTTTTCCAGACCCGTAGGCATAAGCTCCCCTCTCCCTCCCGCGTCAAATTTTCATTATCGTCCCTTCGCCCGCTCTTCGGTGTATTCGCCGATCAGCTGCTCAGCGACGTTTCTGGGCACCGGCTGGTACTCAAGAAATTCCATGGTGTACGACGCGCGGCCCTGGGTGAGCGACCGCAGCGACGTGGCATAGCCAAACATCTCGCCCATCGGGACGGTGCCGTCGATGACCTTGGTTTTGCCGCGATCGCGCATCTGCGTGATCTTGGCGCGCTTGCTGTTCAAATTACCGATGACTTCGCCCATAAACTGCTCGGGCGTAATGACCTGGATCTTCATGATCGGTTCCAAAGTCACGGGACCGGCTTTCTTCATCGCCGCCTGGAATGCCATGCTGCCGGCGATCTTGAAGGCCGCTTCCGACGAGTCCACCTCATGGAACGACCCGTCGTAGACCGCGGCGGACAGATCCACCA
>JAQTQO010000022.1:0-12778 GCA_028712155.1 Patescibacteria group bacterium
AGGACGCGCGCAAGGCGGGTTTGACCCCAGAAAATATCCGCAAGGCGTTGTTGGAGAGGGGGTGGGCAGTAAACGAGGTAGATGAGGTACTAAGAATTTTTTCTAGTCCAAAAACACCTGCCGCACCATCACCAGTTCAACGTAAATCTGCTAACGGAAAAATATTTGCCACCGTTGGACTCATTTTCATTGTGCTTGGGTTTATCGGGATAGGAACGATTGTTCTGTTAGGGAAGGGTTACTTCAAAAAGCCCAGTGTGCCGCCCGCGACGGTTCAACCGCAGGAAAAGGCAGCTCCGTCGCAGGCAGCCAAAATATCGGTTGGGCCGCTTCCGACCGATCAGGCATCCGCTACGGTTGGGCCAAATGGAGGAGAGATTTCCGGGAAAACCGGGCTGAAGATGGTTATTCCTCCTGGTACTTTGGAATATGACTTGCCCATTAAAATTTCCTTACTTTCCGTCGACCAGCAGATGGCGGGAGCACTCGTGGATACCGATTTGACGCCGGTTGCAGTGCTGTCCGTTGATATGTTCAGTGGCGGCCGTGGTGGCGGAGGATTGTTGAATTTCTTAGTGTCTCCGGCTTACGCCTCTTATGCGTCGTATGAAATTCCACTTGATATCAAAATGCCCATTGCCTCGGGTTATTCCGGGCCGGTGATGCTGGCCGAGATTGCCAATTACGACGGCATCATGTCGGCGGTAGCAATTGACGGCGCCGTTGCACAGGACGGTTTTGTGCACTTTGAACCACCGACGTATCAAGGCACGTTGCATCAAATTTTGAACAGCATGTTTGCCGTCTATGCTATTCCGGATTCGGTACTTTTTCAGAAAAATATTAAATGGTCGGACAACCCCCCGATTGTTGGAGCCGTGGTTTCAGGACCTTATCGGTCAGTCATTTCAGTGAGTAACGAGCAGGGGATTATCGTTCTCCCAATACCGCGCGATGGGGAAGCCTATGTTTATGGATATTCACCCTCGTACGATATTCGATTTGCTGGTCATCGTAAGGTGACGGGGGAATGGGAGGACGTTGTAAGTCCGCCTGTCGTTGATAAATACACGCGACTCAACGAACGGGCAATCCCGACAATTCTTGATCAGCTGCATAATACGCGCCTCAATGACGACTGGAGCTACCGCGTTGATGCGATCAACGCTTTAGTGAAACGCAACTATCCTCAAGCCGTGGCAGAACTGTGCCGAGTGGTTAAAGAGGATCCCGAAGAGCATGTCCGCCAAGAGGCCGTGAGCGCTCTCCGTGAGCTACCGGCGCAAGCCGAAACAGTACCCTGTCTGCAAAGTGCGTTGAAAGATGAAAATGAGTATGTGAAACATGGAGCCGAAGATGCTCTTAAAGAAAATTCTATACAGAATGATTACGAGGTCAGCTATTGCCACGAATTGCACGATGCACAAAAAAGTGAGGAATGTAATCTAAAATATGCCGGGCCATTGACGGGTAACTTTGGAGTGAATCCGCCACCGCCAAAATCGAATGTAACCTGGACGGCTTATCCGGAAGGTGCCGTGGAATTCAAATTTAGTTATCCCGCATCGTGGAGAGTGGATGCAACGGGCAATCCTATTGTGATTGAGAGCTATACCAAAGGAAAATATAGCGCCGATCAAAAACCCAGCGGAGGCGATATCAAAATTGAAGTTCACTCTTCCGATCAAAAGTTCGATAGTACCCAGGCGATTTATGATTATGTGGAAAATCTGGGCCGAAACGACGCGGATGACGAATGTGCTGCGAGAGAAACATCAGCTGCGTTTGGGTTAGGGAAAATTAATGATTCAGTTATTGGCGTAAAATACACATTCCAGTGTCGCGGAGAGCAGCAGGGTAACGAAGATTACGTTAAATACTACATCAAATCAAAAACCGGAAAGCTCATCATGATCAAGGTTTTTGGTGCAAATGATGACAATTCCATTGTTTTTGAGTTTTTGTCTCACTTTCACTTGAAGTAAATGGTTGCACGATTGACGTCGTTAGTTCGCCACCTCGAGTTAGTAAGTGAAGGAAATATATGAACCAAGAATTACAAAAGTACATCCAAGACGCGCGCAAGGCGGGAGCGAGTTCAACAGAAATTCGCAAGGTGTTGTTGGATTCCGGCTGGCCGGCAAACGACGTGGATGGGGCGTTAAAAAGTTTCCAGAGCGGCATCATCGCCTCAATATCATCTGTAAAACGTAAATCAGGGGTCGGAAAAACTTTATTATCGATCGGCCTGATTTCTGTTGTCGTTGCCGGATTTGGAATCGCGGCGTACTTGCTTTTTATCAACGATAAAATGCTTGCGCCAAACCAACTCACAAGCAGGCAACTTGCCGCCGTTATGCAGTCATCGCCACAGCCGACTGCAGCTTCCTCGCCAGCGGTTCAGGAAACCCCTACGCCAACTCCTACTGTGCTTCCAGCTGCGGTGAACCAGGGTGGTGCTTCAGGTCAACCGTGTCAGGCCCCAAAGACCATTGCTAATCTTACTTTGGATAAGCTGGCGCAAACACCGCTTGGGAGCGAATCTAACTGGGCAAACGTGTCAGGACAGATGACTATGATCCAGTATACAGGGCCAAACAAGTTGGTAACCGTCAGCATTACCAATTACACCGAGGCCCTGCCTGAAGACAGCCCGTTGAGGCAAACGAATATTTTCCCGAAAGGATACGACTGCAGTATCGCCGGAGTTCAGGGACGCTGTTATGCTGAACCTTGGGATTTTTCCGTACCGGCGAGCGCCAATGGAAATCCCGATCAAGTTGAAGGGACGATCGCCTTCATATCTTCCGGGGGTAATCAAATGGTTGGGGTTATCCAAGAGGTAAATACAAAATCAATTCCTTTTGTTGACGGAAAACCAATTGAAGAACCGCCAAAATTTCCCGAGACTGAATCCTCTTTAAAACCTTTTATTGAAAATCTACGGTGCTACGTTGTGCCACTCGCTCCGGTGGTTCAGGGTACCCCGACGCAAACCACCCCGGTCAATGACGCAACGGCCGACTGGAAAAAATTTGTGGTTACCAAGGGCAATGAGGTTATTTCGCAAAATATTCTCGAAATAAAATACCCGCCGGATGCCGAGCTTACGGATGGCATGGAACTGAACGGATACGCGTGGATTAAATTTTCTAGCAAGAAGGAACCCCGGATTGATAAAACCCTGACCGTACAGGTGGCGAATACTTCCGAGGAAAATTGCCGATTCGAATACATGCGCGTTTTCTTCGATAATCCGGTGGAATCCACGGTCACTATCCATGGGGTAACGTTTGAAAAGGCTACGTGGGAGGAGAAGGGAACCCAGACTACAACGTTAGGGCAATCATATAAAGCATTCGGCAAGAAAGACTACTACTGCGCAGTTTTTGATTTTCGGCTGAAGGCTCCATTAACCACAACATCAGAGGTACTTGAAGCAGAATCAAAGATTTTTGACCAAGTGATGTCCACATTCAATCCACTGGTATTTTGAGGTTGTTTCTCATTGAGTGTTAAGTAAAAAATCACCCTTTTTGGGGAGATTTTTTGCTGGAAATTTTTGCGGCAGTGTGCTAGGGTAGGAAACGGCGTGCTGGGTAAACCTAACCAGCGTGCCGGGCCCGCGGGCCACAGGCCGTGAGCGGTTTCGTTTCATTCTGCCGATTCGGAGAACGATTCCTGGCGGTCGTCCACCCCAAAACGTTTGGGCTGTGACGGAGGTTACCGTGTCAGGTCAACAGGCAGAAAATCGCTCACGGTTTTCTTTTTTTATTACCAAAATATTACCACTTGCCGCTGGCACCGCCGCCGCCGGAGCTCCCGCCGCCGAAACCGCCAAAACCCCCGCCTCCGAATCCGCCGCCGCGGTGACCGGGCCATCCGCCGCCCATCCACCAGATGCGATTTTTCCGCTGCCCAGGTTTTTTGCGGGAAACAACAAAATCGAACAGCAGTCCGGCCAACCCCAGGACGCCTGCCAGCAGCAGCCCAAGCCCAACGGAGCGCAAGACAATTCCCGCGATGCCGCCGAGAACGGCGCCGATCAGGCCGCCCAGCCAAAATGACTTACTCCGTCCGAGGAGAGCGCCGAGAACACCGATGGCTGCAAATACTCCCCAAAAAATTCCCTGGAGCACGTCGAGGTTAAACGATGGCATCTTACCGGTTGCCGACGGCACCGTTTCCCCCTTGGTTGCCCCGATAATCTTGTCGACGGCTCCATCAATCCCTTCAAAGTATTGTCCGGCGCGGAATGCCGGCCGCATCACGTTGGCGATAATCCAGCTCGCCTGCGCATCCGTCAGCGCGCCTTCCAGACCGTAGCCGATCTCGATGCGCATTTCACGGTCGTCCTTGGCGATCAAAAGCAGGATGCCGTTGTCGGCACCTTTCTTGCCGATGCCCCAGTCCTGAAATAGACCGACGGCAAAATTTTCGATCGTGTCGCCCTGCAAGCTCGGAATGGTCACCACGGCGAGTTCGTGGCGCGTGGCCTGGGAGAACTGGGCGAGCTTGGCTTCGAGCGCTTGCCGCTGTCCGGCGTTCAGCAGGTTCGCGTAATCACTAACAAACCCCGAAGGTGTTCCGGGGTTGTAGTAGGCACTGGCTGGCAACGCCAGCGCGAGCGCCAATCCGGCGAAGAGGCGGCGGAATCGTCGCATGCGTTAGGGTGCGAGATCAACGCGCGGCGCCTGTTCGGTGCCCGCTTCCGGCGCAAAGTATTCGCGTTCGGAAAACCCCATGGACGCCGCGATCAAACTGGCGGGAATCCGCTTGATCATGACGTTGTAATCTTTCACCACGTCGTTGTACCGCTTGCGTTCGACGCTGATGCGGTTTTCCGTGCCTTCCAACTGCGTCATGAGCGTCTGAACGTTTTCCGCCGATTTCAACTGCGGATAATTCTCCATGACAACGAGCAGCCGGCCGAACGCCGTCTCCACTTGCGTGGCCGCCTGGGCCTTGTCATTGACGGAGGTCGCGCCGGAGTACCGCGTGCGCGCATCCGCAAGGTCGCCGAACACTTTTTGCTCCTGGGCCATCACGCCTTTGACGGATTCCACGAGATTGGGAATCAGGTCAAAACGGCGCTGGTACTGCGTTCCCACCTGCGCCCACTGGTTGTCGATCGCTTCGTTCGCGGCGACCAACCGGTTGTAGGTGAACCACAAGTACCCGCCCGCAATCACCACGACGGCGATAATCGCTACCAAAATTTTCTTGGCCATAATATTTAATTAATATTCCTTTCTAAGTTCACAATGTACTCCAATGACCACCAGTTGTAAAGAGATGAAAGAGAATTTCTTGGCGATTACGCGCCGTAGAGTTCCGCCAGGCCCATCAGGTCGATCAGGATCGGCATCAGGTTTTGGCCGCGGATGGTACCCAGCCGCCCCTTGGCGCACTCGCGTTCGGTGTAGGCGTTGATGTCGTCGGTGCGCACCCCTTCGCCTTTGATGGTGACCGGCACGGGATCGGCGGTGTGGGTTTTCAGACCGCAGGCGGTGGTGTGGTCGGCGGTAATCACGGTGATGAAGTCGTTGCGTTCAGCCAGCGGCTTGATCGCGCGGTCGATCTTTTCGATAAATTCAATTTTGCCGCGGAAGTTTCCGTCCTCGGCTAAGCTGTCAGCGGCCTTGAAGTGGACAAAGATTATATCGTAGTCGGGTAGGAGTTCGAGCGCACGCCGCACCTTGGCGTCGAGATTGGAATTCGGCAATCCGGTGACACCGTCGCTTGGAGCAAACTCCGCTACCGTCATGCCCAGGATTTTGGCGATGCCGCGGTACATGGGGCCGCCGGCGATAAACGCCGCACGTAAATTGTATTTATCCTTGAACGAGAGTAGGTCGTGCGGGATGGAGCCGGCGCCGCGGAACAGCACGATGTTGGCCGGTAGTTTGCCGGATTCTTTACGTTTCCGGTTGAACGGCGAGTTGGATAATTTTTCGACGGTGAGCTTGGTGAACTGGTTCATCACGTCGGCGGTGAATTTGGCCTCCGGCGTATGATCCAGAGGTTTGACCGTATGCACGGGCACATCGGTTTTGTGCGGGTCCTGGTCGGAAATATTTGGACTCAAATTTTTGCCGCGGATGACCAGCCCGATGCGATGGGCAAGGCTTGGCTGTAGATCGAATTCCACCCCCGAAATGGTGATTTTTCCCAATGCATCGATGACGTCCCGGGTGGATTCAATCCGGCCGGCTCGCCGGTCGGTAACGATACCTTGTTCGTCCACCGTTCCCGCGTTAGCGCGAAACGCCACGTCACCGGCGTTGACCTGCATACCGATACCGGCGCACTCGTAGGGTCCGCGGCCGGTGTAGCAGTCGTGCGGGTCATAGCCAAACAGCGACAGATGCGCCGTATCGCTGCCGGGCCGCACACCGATATCCACGGTGTGCATCATGCCCGAAATGCCGTCCACCGCGATGCGGTCGAGATTCGGGGTCTTGGCCACTTCGAGCGGAGTTTTATTTCCCAGCTCGCGGATCGGGCGGTCCGGTATGCCGTCGCTGATGACAAAAAGTATTTTTTGCATAGCACAAAGGTACGGGCATTATATGCCGATCGCGAAAAATTTCAATCCCGGTTATTTTCGCTCGAAAGTAAAGCCGAGGAAGAGGAAGCGGTCAAGGCCGGAAATGTCCGCCTGGTAGACGTTGTTTGCCGACGGTTCGGCTGTTGCCGGTGTGAACTTGAGCTCCGGCGGCTGGACATCCGGGTGCAGGTAGTCCCCGAGTACCAGCATCGTTGTGGCATCGTGGTTGAACCGTATGGTGCGGTCATCAAGTTGTTGGTAGTGCCATTGGAAGGCCTCATAGTATCGTCCGGGAACACCGAGCAGGTCAACGAGCGCGTACGCGGGGAGGTAGTACTCGAGCGTGCGGATGTCGTCGGCCGCGTACATGCCAACGGTCCGGTCCGGCCGCAAGTATTGTCCGCGCAGGGCAACGACGAGTGTCGGTTGGGGATCGTGCGCGCGCACGGCGGAAAGGTACGCGGAAATTCGCGCATCGTGCTGCCGAATGTTCCAGTAGTTAACCTGGTTGACCTTTTTTGGCAGAAATTCCGGAGCGAGTAAAAAGAGCGCGCCGCTTCCCAGCACCATCGCCGCAAGTACAACCACGCCCGTGCGGGACGCGGTTATCCGCGTGATGGCCGGTGCGGTAACCAGCAACCACACCGGCAGCAGGGAGAGCAGGTATCCCACTTCGCCGAAATGAAAGCCTAAATAAACAGCGGTCATCACGCCGATCGGCAGGAGGAGCATCCAGTTGCCGGCCCGGAGCGCCCGTACAATGGAGGAGGGGAATGCTGCGCCAAGCAGCAGCGTGGTATTGGCGGTAAATAAGACGCTCCAGAAAAAGAATGAAATGCGGCCGAGGTCGTAGACGGCGGTCTGCTGGGCGCGCAAGGCCTGTAAGATCGTTTCCTCCCACACGACAGAAAGTCCGCCCGCGGCATACGCCATCGGTACTAGCCAAATCAGTAACATCAGCGCGGCCGTTATCAAGCCCCAGGCAACGGCCGCAGTTTTTTTGCGCAGGCAGACAATCTGTACCAACAGGAGCGGCGCGGACGCCAGGACTATGGCGGGACGAAAGCCGGCGAGCAGCGACACCAGCGCAACGTTCACCAAAAACGGTACCAGGCTTCGCCGCTGCCGGACCCGCACTGTGCACCATACGGTAATGGAAATTGCCAGGGCTTCAAAGGTGTAGGTGTTAGCAATACTGCCGTAGTACCAAAATACGGGGTTAGCAACGAGTAAAAGCGTCAGCCAAATTGCCGTACGTCGATTCTCGCTCAGCGCGAGCGCGGTCCAGTACAAGGTAATGATGGCGGCAAGTCCTGCCAGGCCGCTGATTGCCACCAGCGACGTGTTGGCGTCATGCGTGAACGTGTTCAGCAATCGTCCAAGCCAGACAAACAAAAAATAGCCCGGCGGGTGGGGCTGGTGGGAGGCGAGGTCGAAGCGCACCGTGCCGAGCGCAAACTGTCCGGCATCCCAGTTGGTCAGGTAGCGGGCGACGGTGAAAGCGTGCAATAGCCAGAACAGCGCGCCCAGGAGCATCGGCGGAATCCATGGGGCGATCCTCGACTGCACAGCATCGTTAGCCGAGGCTGCGGCGGAGTTTTCCGGACTGGATGATTTCATTGGTGACCGGCAAACCTTCCTGCCAGAGGAACAGTACGTTGGATGCGAAGTGATGGTGGAGGCGATCGGATTTATTGCGCGGGCCGAGTTCGGTGCCGAGGTACTGCTCGAGGTATTGGACGTCTTCCTGCACGTGGCGCCAGCCGCGGTGATGGGCGGCCAGGTGCGCGAGGTTTTCCTTGTTGAGGTAGCGGCCGGCAAATTTGATATCGTTGCGGAAGTTGCGGTAGTGGCGCTCCAGGTTGATGCCGGTTTTCTGCAATTCGCGCAAACCGCGGCCGGTGCCGATGAGTTCCGGCGGTACGCCGAGCGAATAGAGCGCCGCAGTGAACGGAATCGCCCGCGGCAGGCGCTGTTTGCCGACGCTGCGCGAGTAGCCAAACAGCCCCACGTGGAGTTTGCGCTCGCGGCGCGCCGGTACCTGGTTGGCGATTTGGTTGATGATGGGAGCGACGGCTATCACGGTGCGGCGGTAGTGCGGGGTGAAGAGCCGGCAGATGCGCCGCGCTTCGGCCACCTCGGCGTTCGTCATCAGTTTCACGGGCGTTTTGGGCAGTTCCCGGTTGAGCCGTGCGATGGCGCGCTTCACCACCGGGAACGGGAAATCATAGCGGAACGCCGATTGGATGTAGACCGTGCGGATGCCGCTGTGCTCTTTGAGGAAGTCGTCGATGCGTTCCGGCGACAGGCCGCCGCGGAAGGGCAGCGTCCCCACGCCGATGGCCGGGAACACGCGGATGCCGTGGTCGCGGCCGAAGCGGTGGTATTCCGACAGCGCGATCTTGCCGGCCACCACCGCCGGCACCAGCCCCGAGTTGAGTGCCGGGTCGCTGCGCGCAATGTGGAGCCGCAGGTATTCCGGCTTGCTCCGGTACTCGCGGCGGTGCAGCATCAGGTAGCGGTCGAGCAGTTTCCGCGGCGCTGCGAGGTCTTCGACGCGCTCCAGGAGCGGCAGCACCCGCAGGTAGCTGAAGTAGCAGGGATCGCGGAAGAGCTTGCCGGTGAATGTTGAGAGGCGCGAGAACGTCCGTTGGATGTGGATGATATTCTCGGCGCTTTTGGTCATCGGCAAGATGACCTCGAACAGCGGCGGCGTGTGGAACTTTAGGTCGCGGGCGAAGCTCTCGGCGGTGTGGATGGCCATCATCGCGCGCGCCAGACTGTAGCCGGCTTCCTGCCAGATGTTGGGGATGCGGAAGGTCAAGAAAACGTCGCGGCCGAGCTGATGGCGCCGGAAGTAGTCGTAGTAGGTATGAAAAAGTTTGTCGACGACCGCTTCATCCACGTACTTGCCCTCCCAGTCCCACATGAATTCCTGGCAGCCGAGGTCGCGAAATGACGAGGTGCACTCCTGGATTTCTTCCTGCGTGGAAACGAATCCGTCGCCGTCCTTTTCCCAATAGGGCGCGCCGGCGTTATCCGGATGTTGGGTGGCCATCGTGGCCGGGATGCTACGCTGTGCCATACTTCTGCCGGTATGCCTGCAGGCCGCGCTCGAGCACCTCCATCACCTGGCGCAGGCGGGCCGCATTGAGCACGTACGCGATGCGGATTTGGTTTCGTCCCAGTCCCGGCGTGATGTAGAAGTCGGCGGCCGGCGTCACCAGCGCGGTTTTGCCGCGGTAGTGGAATTCCGTGAGCAGGAATTTGACGAAATCCTCGGTATTCGCAATGGGCAGCGCCGCGATAATATACAGCGCACCGGCCGGTTGCCGCACCGTGACCCCGGGCATTTTTTTCAGCGCGGAGTACACCACCTGCCGTCGCCGCTGGTATTCTCGGGCGATACTTCTCGCATGCGTTGCGGCGTGCTCCAGCAGCGGAATGGTTGCCCATTGCTCGAGCGTCGGCGCCGACAGCCGCACCATGGCGACCCGCAGGACGTTGCGCATCACCTCGGCGTTGCGGCTCACGATGGCGCCGATCCTAACCCCCGGGCAGGAGAATTTTTTGGACATGCTGTCGAGCGCAATGACGTGTTCCCGTGCCGATTTCGATTGCAGGAAACTCGTGGGTTTTCCCTGAAAAACAATTTCCCGGTAGGTCTCGTCGGCGATGATGAAGAGGTGGTATTTTTTCGCAAGCTGGATGATCCTGGCGGTTTCCTGTTTCGTCAGGACGGCGCCGGTCGGGTTGTTGGGGTTGATGACCACGATCGCGCGGGTTTTGCGGGTGATTTTTTTGGCAATCGTTGCGGCCGGCGGCAGTGCGAAATTATTCTCCACGCTCAAGGTGACCGGTACCAGCCGGATTCCCAGCATCGCGGCGAATCCCTTGTAGCTGGGGTAGACCGGTTCAAACACCAGCACCTCATCGCCGGGGTCGGCGACGCCAAGCAGCGCAAACAGCATGGCTTCCGCGCAGCCGACGGTGGGGATGATATCCTGTGGCCGGAGTTTGACGCCCAGCGTTGCGTAGTACTTCACCCACGCGCGGGTATGTTGAGGGATTCCCGGAGAGGGGGCGTAGCCGATGTTGCGGTCCCGGAAGGAGCGGAGCGCCCGCCAGAACACCTTGGGCACGGGGATGTCGGAATCGCCGACATTGACGCGCAGCACTTCAATCCCGCGCTGTTCGGCGGCCAGCGCGAGCGGCAAAAATTTTCGGATGGGCGAGGCCAGAACGCTCTCGACGCGTCGTGACAAATGCAATTTTCTTTTCATATGTTTTTCACACGCTGGCGGCGGAATGATACCGGCGTGCACACCGGCCAAAAAGAATTTACTTTTTTAATTTCTTGATAATATCTATGACCGCGAGCAGGACGCCAGCGCCCATAAAACTGTATCCCACCAGCCGATTTTCGCCGAAAACGATTCCGGCGATTACCAGTGCAAACGCTAGACCCGCGAGCGGAGAAAGTTTTGACTCCGGCTTTATCTTTTTTGTCATCAACATCAACGTCGCGATAACGGCGAAGGCGCCGATGGTGATGATGATATACAGCTGTTGCGTATCCGTATGATAATTAATGATTATGAGGTGTTTGCACTTCGTTGCTCCGAGCATGAGCGAGGAGCGGAGAAGTGGACCGTGGGAGAATCTCCACCTTTGTTCAGCGTGGCTGAACTTCGGCGGACAAGGAACTCCCGCCTCCCGGATGCAAACCGGGTGCACTACTTCACCCCACACCTTTTTTGGACCAGGCGGGGATCGAACCCGCGATCTCCGCATTGCAAATGCGGCGTTCTACCACTGAACTACTGGCCCAGAAAAGGTGTGGGGCAAGCTATGCTAACGGCCCGTATGTCGGTTCGGGTATACTTATGCCGCCGGCGCCTTGATCATCTGCGGGAAAAGCGTTCTGACAAGGCCTACGAGGAGGTCGGTCAGCATGTTGGTCATGACCATGAAGCCGATCACACAGAGCCCGATGCCGATGAGTTTGTACATCAAGCGGGTACCGCCCTCGGTGCCGAGATGTTCCTCGGCCCATGCCATCGGCCCCAGCGCTTCGTAGAATTTATTGGCGTACACGGTGATGACGCCGCCGATGGCGACCATCGCCAGACCTAAGAGTATTCTTCCGATTGGCATAGTAGGTTACGGGTTAAGGGTTTCCCAAAAAAGTTCGGCCATATTGGAAAAAGAGTAGTCGTCGTTGGCGGTCGCGTCGTTCGCATCGAGCCAGACCAAGCGGTCGGGGTATTGAGGATCAACAAACCCGCGGTCAACTTTTTCTTGCTGCCAGTACTGCTCCCAATCGTTGGATCCAAGTATTTTTTCCCCGACGGCCCGCAACAAGACCAGCTGCAAACCGGCGTTGTTGGGCCGTTCCGTCGCCGCTACCTGCAGGCGACCCTTGGGGTAGCGAATATGGACATTTTGTATCATTTGCGTCGCAATGTCCAGGTAGCGCGGTTCGTTCAGGGCGTGGCCGACGTACCACAGCATGTCGGCGGAAACGAGGTGGTAGTGGAGGGAGAATTGCGGCGGAGTGCCTTCATGGTAGAGATATTGGTCGTCCACGGATTGCAGGCCGGTGGCGACTTTCTGCCGGATGAGGTTGGTGTATTTTTTTTGTTCCTCAGGAGTGAAAATGAGGAGGGGATGGTTGAGAATGGCCGCCGCGTACGCCGCGCCCAGCATCGCCCGGTTCTCCGTGTCGTTCGCCTGCAGCGCCCACGGTAAAATCGTTTTAATGTTCTCCAGCGTTCGGCGCTTTTCTTCCGCTGGCAGAATTCCCGGGTGCTGATCAAGCACGCGGAGTGCGAGGTATAGTCCGATCATGTCGTGGAAGGAGCGGGTTGAGGTTTGCACGCCGTTGACTTTTACGGCATTGCTCTGCTTCGCCGGCAGTTCAATTAGGGCATTCCGAAGCGCGCTTTGCACCATCGCCGTCGCGGCTGCGTCAGTCCGGAAGCGGTAGAAAGTCGCCAGCGTCATTTGCAGACGCAGGTTGTCGTGCGAGTTGCGGCTGATCTCCCGGTACGGCGGTGACGGTACGGCATAGTTCCAGCCGCTGCCGTCCCACTGCGTGTCCAAATAGCGGGAGTATTGCGCGTAGGTCGCGCGCAAATCTTCAATGATGGGGGAGCGGGGAAGCGTTTGCACCGGCAGTCTCGGGAGAAATAAAAACGCCGTGGCGGCGCTCAAGACGATGAAAAA
>JAQTQO010000022.1:12878-22686 GCA_028712155.1 Patescibacteria group bacterium
CCACCTTTTGAAATTCATGGGCGCGCTCCGATTCGAACGGAGGACCTTCTCTGTGTAAGAGAGACGCTCTAACCAACTGAGCTACGCGCCCACACAAGGTGGGAGGGTGAATAAACGAGGTGCTCTAACCGCTGAGCTAACTGCCCTTGGTGATGGATAAAATTATCCTTCGTGGTGAATAGTGTACGAGATATAGCGCAATTATTCAAGAGTGCAATGGTATCAGCGACATACTGTTGGAGTGACGGGTGAAATGGGAGGCGGTGCGCATGCAGACTGGAGAGAGGAAACGTCATTTAGCCGGAAAGCGCGGAGAGTATGATTACCCCCAGCACGGCGAGCACAATACCCAGGCCCTGCCATCGGTTTAATCGTTCGCGATTGACGACAACTCCCAAAAGAACCGCCAACGCCACGTAGCTTTCACTAACGGCCACGGCAATCGAGATGGGAATGAAAACGGTGGCCAGCGCATAGCAGACCCAGGCGGACACATCGGACGCACCTTGCGCAAAAATGAGCTTTGGAAAATGATGCCAATCGTCTCGAACCTGCTGCCACTGTCGGCGCGCGGCGATAACAACCAGGCATTCAACGGCAACCGCGGTGTGGCCGACCCAGACCGCCAGAATCGGAAAGCTTGCCTGGCTGATTTTCCCGATAATGAAATTGCCGGCGGCCTGTCCGACGGCGGCAAAGAGCGCCAGGAGCGCTCCCTGCTCCAATATTTTTTCGGTAGTACCGGCGAGCGGGCGCCGTCGCGCGACCAGGAGGGTACCGATGACAATAGCCAAAATTATCAGTGCCTCAGTCCCCGAGAGCCGTTCCCGGCCGATCAGAAGCGCCAGTATCACGGTGAGCGGCAGTTCCAGTGCGAGGATCGGCGACACGACGGCGAGTTTGCCTTTCCGGTAGGCGGAAAAAGTAATTGGCGCCGTGACGCACGCCAGCAGTGCGGAGAGGCCAAGGAGTAAGAGTACCGGAGGCTGAGCCGCCGCGGCGGAGAGTTGCGGGATTGCCCAGGGGAGCAGGACGATTCCGCCGATTGCCCCCAGATACCCCAAGGCACGCCAGACGTCGGTCTTCCGGGTGGTTTTTTGGATGAGGTAATCGCCGATGCCCCAGGTGAGAAACGCCCCGAGCGCAAAACCGATTCCTATATAATTACCGTTCATATCGGGCGAGGTCGTATACACTTGGTGTCAGTATAACAAAGTATGCCGCTCCGGTCTGCTACGTTCGAATCCCATCGCGCAATGAAAAGCAAAAGTGTTCAACCGTAAAGGTCAAACACTTTTGTCATTGCCCAGGGCGGGATTCGAACCCGCAAGCCTTGCGGCGCCAGCCCCTCAAGCTGGTGCGTATACCGATTCCGCCACCTGGGCTTGTGGTGAAACTTGAAATGCGAAACTCGGCGCCAGCCGGCGCGAAAAATGTTTCAGATTTCACGCTTTGCGTTTCACGCGATCTTTTTCTCCGTCAGCCGTTTGCGGTAGGTGCGGAGGTAGTAGAGCTTGGCGCGGCGAACCTCGGCCTGCTTGACCGGTTCGATCTTGACGATGGTCGGCGCGCTGACGGGGAAAATTTTCTCCACGCCGACACCGGCGGAAATTTTTCGCACCACGATCGTGGGACTGGGTTTTTTTCCGCGGTTATACGCCAGGATGATGCCCTCAAAGACCTGGACGCGTTCCTTTTCCTTCTTCTCCTTGTCGCCGACAAGTTCGCGGATTCTTTGGTGCACGCGCACGGTCATGCCGGGTTTGAGTTCGGGGAGTTTCGATGCCGTCGCCGGAGGATTCGCAGTAGCCATGGGAGTAGCGTTAGGTTAAATATTTTTTATGACTTGTTGTAGTGATTACCCTATGATAATTGAAGAGAATTGTCAAGCGTGGCCTTTTTTCGCGCCGACGTGGCCGGTGATTCGCTCAATGAGATGGGTGACCTCGGCAATAGTTTTCCGGATTTTGCCGTGCTCGTTGAGGATAACGTAGTCGTAGTGGCGCGCCAGCCTCAGTTCCTTGCGCGCATTGGACAGCCTAAGCCGCAGCTCGGCGGCATCCATTTTTTGGCGTTTGCTGATGCGCGCAACGAGCTCGTCGGCCGATTCGGCGTTCAGAAAAATGAGCACGGTGCGGTCCGGCATTTTGCGCTTGATCTGCAGCGCTCCCTGTGGGTCAATATTCAGCAGCAAGTGGCTCCGCTTGAGGCGTTCGCGAATGGTCGGGCCGTCGGTGCCGTAGAGCTTGCCGTGCACCACCGCCCATTCGAGAAATTCGCCGCGGTTGACCTTGTCGCGGAAAGTTTCTTCATCCACGCACACCATCGTCTTGTCTTCTTTTTTTCCGACGCGCTCCTGGCGTGTCGTGTAGCTCACCGTCGTCATCAGCCAGGGCAGCCGGCGCTTCACCGCTTTCGCGATGGAGGTCTTGCCGACCCCCGAGGGGCCGGAGATGATGAACATTTTGAAGGGGCCGCGCAGGGCGGGACGGCTAGGCTTGGTTGTCATGGGTGAAGGTCGTAAAAATTTTGGGCAGCGGACTGGTGAAGGAATGGAGTGTACCGTCCGGGCCCATGAACGTCAATCCCGTGACGTGGAGGAGCAGTCGGTCGAGGGCGACGGTTTTCACTTTCTTTACGCCGGTATGGTGGAAAGGTTTTGACGGACCGTACTCGCGGTCGCCGACGATGGGGTGGCCGATGGCGGCCAGGTGGACGCGGATTTGGTGGGGCCGGCCGGTCGCAATGTGCACCTCAAGCAAGCAATAGCGGCCGAACGTTTCAACAACCCGATAGCGGGTGTGCGCGTCGCGGTCTTTTTCGTCGAACGTGTCTCCGCCCTGTTGGGGGTGGGCGACGAATTTCCCTGACGCTGAGCGGCCGATCGGGAGCGTGATTTCTCCGGCCGGTTTTGTCGGCGCACCATACACGATGGCCGCGTAGGTTTTTCTGACTTTGCGGTCGCTGAATTGGGCGACGAGATGGTCGTAGGCGGCCTGGGTTTTTGCAATGACCATCAGGCCGGACACATCGCGGTCCAGGCGATGCACGATGCCGGGGCGTTGCGGGTCCCCACCGATTTCCACAAAATCCGGATACCGCGCCTGCAGCCATGCGATCAAGGTATCGGATTCTTTTTGCGTGGTCGCGTGCACGAGCAAGCCGGCGGGTTTTTCGATCACCAGCATTTCGGCGTCTTCATAAATTATGGTTGGGGTTGGACTGGACGAAGGAGCGGCGATCGGAGCTGCCGCCGTGCTCACGGTGGCCGGGGTGGATACCGCCACGACATCGCCGGCCTTGAGAAAGTGATGCACGGCAGCGGTTTTTCCGTTCACGGTGGCGTGTCCCGTTTTGATGAGTTTTTGGATCTGACTGCGGGTGGTGTCGGGAAGTTTCACCGTCAAAAATTTGTCGAGGCGATTCCCGGCATCGGCGGGTTCAATGGTGAATTGTTTGGGATACGACATGTAGCAGTGGGTAAGAGAAAGTTAAGTTAACCCAAATCCTTTGGAATATCGAGTAATACTAATTTATTATTTCCGATCTCATTCGTTTGCCGTGATATAAACTTTAAAAGAAATTCGGTGCGTGTTTTGATGAGAACTTGACGCGTCGACATCCGAATTTACTTTTATTGAAACCACATTTAATAGTGAAGCGCTAACATTGCCCTCGGCTCCGCCACTCGTGGTCTCATTTACCATGACCGAAACATCGAAATCTGCATAAGCACCCTCCAACCCGCTTTCATGTTTTACTCCAAGGATTTTAAATCTATTATGTACTGCGTTTGCCTCAGTGATACCGTCGACGATATTCAGCAAAGCTTCCTTGATAAATAGTTTTAATTGCATATTGACAAAATCAAATTGATAATCAGTTAGTTTTTGTGGTGCCTAGGCGGAACGGAATTTTTTAAATATTGCTTTCTTTGCCTGCGCTTTGGTCTTCATTTTGCCGGCGAGCTGTAGTTCGCGCAGAAATTCCTTCACCTCTTTTATCTTTACGCTCGGCGGAATTTTGAGCAGCGCCATGATCTCGTGGCCGTCGAGCAGCGACGGTGGCAGGACACGTTTGGATTTGAGGCGGCGGCCGAGCGCGGCGACCCGCTGTTTGAGCCGCCGGTAGCAGGAGAAATCCGGCCGGCCGGACGGCGGGATGCTCGCGCCGATGTCAACGTAAGTTAATTGGAGCAGCATCCGGCCGGGGAAGCGGTCGCTGTAGAAATATTTTTCCACCGTGGTTTCTTTCATTTCGCTTTTCTTGGCGTGGGTGGCAATCAGGTGCTTGGCGATGACCTGCTCAACCGCGGTGACATTCAGGCCCGTGCTGGAAAGTTTGATGCGCTCGGCCACTGCGCGGAAGAGCTCGGCGGATTTGATATCATGGCCGTTGGTGCGGATGCGGTCGGCAAACGTCAGGGTGTACGGTTTACCCACGTCGTGAAACAGTGTTGCCCAGACCAATTCCGGAGTGACGGCGGTTTTTGGGAATTCGCGCCGGAATGCCGGAGAGCCCAGTTTCCCCAGCGCCAGAACCGTGTGCGCCCAGACATCGCCCTCGCTGTGGAACTGCGGCGGCTGCGGACATTTTTTCATCCGCAGGAGTTCGGGCATCAGCAGTTTGACCACGCCGCTGTCGTCCAAAAGTTCGAGCGCCCAGACCGGGTGTGCGGCGAGCGCCTTCGCCAGCTCTTTGGCGATGACTTCGTATGGGACGACGCGTTCGCCGTTGGCCTGGTGGTTGAGATTTTTCATTTGGCGTTTCAGCGCCCGCCAGGTCGCCGTTTCGATCTCAAAATCCAGCTGGCAGGCGAAGCGGACCGCCCGCAGCATGCGCGAGTAATCCTCGCGGAAACGTTCTTCCGGTTTTCCCACCGCGCGGATTTTTTTCGCCGCCAAGTCCGCCATGCCGCCGAAGGGATCGGCTAAACGGTTATCCAGCCGGAAATTGCCGGTCAAAAGCTGCAATGCCATCGCGTTGATGGTGAAGTCGCGGCGCGACAGGTCGTCGGCGATCGGCAGACGGTGGTCGGACTGCACATTGACGTCGCGGTACCCGCCGGTGCCAAAGGCATGCTCGCGGCGGGGGAGGGCGACGTCAATGGGATCATGCGGGTCGTGTCCTTTCGGAACGAATTTGAAGACGCCAAAGCTTTTGCCGACTAAGTCAACAGTTCCCATTTTGGCCAGTTCGGCTTCAAGATGGCGGGCGAGTACGCCGGTGACCACGAGATCAAAATCTTTGGACGGGCGGTCCAGCGCGATATCGCGCACCATGCCGCCGACCAGGTACACTGTCGCCGACGGGAATTTCGTCAGGATTTTTGGCACCCACTGCAATTCCGGCCGTTTACCCCAGCCGGTGAGCCAGTGCTGGAGGTTGGCGTGGTGTTTGGACATAGAAGTATTGTAGCGGTTTTTTTGATTTTCACCAATTTATTTGCCACCGGTGGTGGCGGCCCTTTGGCACCTTTTTATAAAAGGTGCCGCCAAAAGCGCGCCTTGTCTCGGAATTTAGAAAATTGTGCCACTCGTCGTCGCGAATTTCGCGAACTCGGCCACGCGGCGTGTCCTCAAACAACGCGAAATTTCCCGTGGCGGGAATGCTCCTCCTCGAGGCGCAATTTTCCCTAAATTCCTCCAATGGGCGCCCGATCGGTAGCAGTCGATCCGGCGGCCAAAAGCGTGCCGGGGGTGGGGTGCCGGGGTAGGGGGCGGGGATTGCCAACTCTGAGCCCCCTACCCTGGCACAAAAACAAAATTCACAATAATCCGTGCGCTACTTTTCTGGAAAGGTGACCAAGGCAAAATGAAGTGATTATTTTATCGGAAGTATATTTTTTAGAATAAAAAAGAGGTACACGCCAGTGTTGGCATGTACCCCGTGGTCGGGATTGAAGGTTCAGTCGTTGCTGAGGAACCGTCGGGCAGCTTCGGCCACCCAGCGGGTGCTTGCGAGCGCTGTCTGCCGGTTCAGACGGGAAAAAGTTCGGATGTCGTCGTAGGAACGAAGACCCATATCGGACGTGTGGTGTCCGTCTCGCCAGATGCGCCAGCAGTGGTTGTCCACGATGCCGTTGATGCGGAGGATGCGGGTGTCCGGCGTAAAGCCGAACTGCAGCGCCAGGGCGGTGAACTGCACTCCGTGCGCACGCCAGGCGTCAGCCAGAAGCAGGAACACCTGCTCGGCTCGGTCGCGCATAGAGTAGAAGACTTCGTCATTGATGGTCCAACCGGCAACCGCCAGCTGTCCGCGTGGGACAAAGCCGAGGACCGAGGTGGATGACACCCTTTGCTGGCAGTCGTGGAGTATCCAGCCGTCTCCCGCGGGACTGAAGAGCGCGTCGGGACGCCCGGCGCTGCCGTGGTAGAAGCACTCGAACGCCAGGCCTTCGAGACGGGCATTGGGTTTTGGGCCCGGATGGCGGACCGCGTAGAATCCCGTAGCGTGGGTGCGCATCGTGACCGTGAACGGCAGCGATGAGACCACGTCGATCTCGAAGCTGTAATTTCCCGATCGTTCGCGGAAAGTAGTCGGCACGCCGCGCCGTTCCAAGAACGTGCAGACGTTGGCGTGGATTCCCGCGTTCAGCGCTCCCAGACCGCGGACTTTGAACTTCCGGCCGTCCCGTAGGGCGAGGAAGTCGTGAATGATGACCGTGGCGATGCGCGGTCGCGTGGTGGAGGGCGGCGATTTCCTCGCCGCCCGGGTGGCCGTCGTGGTCATGTGGTTGCCTCCTTTCACGTGGTTTAGGTCGGTTGATGGTGAACGGGGGGCTGACAGCAGCACTACGAAGGTTGGGCCGGAATGCTGGCCGCCGGATTGGGCGGCTGATCGTCGCCGAAGATGTGCTTGATGCCGCGCTCAATGTACGTGCGGGCGTCGAAGAACGAAGCCAGACGCTCCTTACCGATGATGTCGGCCGCTGTGCGCCCCTCCGCGTCGAGTGGCTCAACAGCAAACTGTCCTTGCTCGAGAGCCTGGTAGAGCGGTAGGCCTTGGTCCACTGCCTGAAACGAACATCGCTGCACGTGCTCGTAGGCGACGTTGGGATCAACACCAGCCTCCAGGAGCGCGTTGCGGACGCGGTTGCCGGCCCAGACACCGCGGGTGGCCTCGAGGTTTTTTCCCATACGATCGGGGAAAACCTCGAGCCGGTTGACCAGGCTCGCGAGCTTGCTGGCCATGTAGTGGACCAGCGCGGTCGCGTCCGGCAGGATGTGCCGTTCGACCGACGACTGCGAGATGTCGCGCCACTCCGGAGTGGCGACGTTTTCGCACGCCACCTCGGCGTAGGCGCGGACCAGCCGCGGTAGCCCCATGAGTTGTTCAGTGAAGACGGGGTTCTTTTTCCACGGCATCGCCGACGATCCGCGCTGCTTGGACTTGCGGGGCTCGCGCAGCTCGCCGACGTCGCTTCGCATCATCTCCCAGAAGGTGCGGCAGATCTGCTCGATGGTGGAAGCAGCCACGGCGAGCACCGACAGCACCATCGCGTGGCGGTCGCGCTGCAGGATCTGGGTTTCGGCTTCCGCCGGGTGGAGACCGAGCACGGCGAGCGCCGGTTCTTCGATCGCGGGATCAACGTCGGCGTAGTTGCCGACGGCGCCGGAGATGTTGCCCTCCGTCAGTTCGGTGTCCCGCACGGTCCGGAGCCGCCGGATGCTGCGGCCGACCGCGCAGGCATACACCTCCAGGAGGTGGCCGAACGTCGTGGGCTCGGCGTACTGCCCGTGGGTGCGGGCGACCATAAGCGTCCACTGGTGCTCGCGTGCCTTGTTTTCCAGCGCCCGCTGGAGGGCGACCAGTTCGGTGAGGATGAGCTCGGCGGCCTGGCGCAGTATGAGGATGAGCGCCGGGTCTTCGACGTTGTAAGAGGTGAGGTACTTGTGGTATTCGCCGCGGTACTGGCCGACGCCGGCGGCGTCCAGCGACTCCTGAATGCAGCCGATGAACGCGAGCATGTCGTGGACGAGCACGGCCTCGAGCGCTTCGATGCGCCCAACGTCGATTCGGGCGTGCGCCCGGATGGCCGTGTAGGCTTCCATCGAGATCTCGCCTTTCTGGGCGCGCGCAAAGAGCACGGCGAGCTCGACTTCGTGCCAGCGTTCGAATTTGGTCTCCTCGCGAAGCCACAGCTCCCGCATCGGCGGGAGCGTATACCGTTTCAACATTTGCGCACCATCCTTTCCTTTGTATCTGGTGCCGGTGTTTCGATTTGATAAGTTGTCAAAGACACAAGGAGCCAAACCTCCGAGGTTTGGCCCGCTTCGCAAGATGATGGTAGGGTAAATGAAGGAAATTTGCAACACCCTTTTCAGCGCCATGGATGTGCTGATTTTTTTGTACGCGAGGTATTGCTCTGCACCCACCGTGGGTCGCTCTGTTACCAACGCAAATAACCCTGCGGTGGAAACCGCAGGGTTATTCAAGAGGAGAATTATTCCTCACTAAATGCAGTCGAGACAACTCGAGCTTTCTTTCGAGGGGTTACAGCTTCCATCGCAAACTCCTTTGAAGCAAGCGCTGCAGGTTGCCTGTGGGCAATCGGGGTCCGTACTCCCGCAACCCGGTGCACAGCACGTGTCAGTCAGCCCGCACCCAGGCCAACTGTTGCTGCAGGAGGCCGAACACGTTCCCGGATTAATGCAGGTGTCGGCGGTGCAGGATTGACTATCAGTGCAGTCGGTGTCACTTACGCACGTTGGGGCGGAGCAGGCGCCATTACAGCAGATTCCGCCGGTGCAGGATGCGTCATTCCCAACGGGAGTATTTTCACATACTCCGGTTCCCGCATTGCAGATGTCCGTGGTGCATTCGTTTGCGTCATTGCAGTCCGCGTCAATTGTGCATCCGCAGTCGTATCGGCAATTATTTGCACTCTCGCTGCCCGCGCATACGCTGTCTCCGCAACAGTACTGAGGCAGGTCTGGTACTATCCCGCCGCAATCCACCGGGCATGTGGTGGCATTCTCGCTGCCGGTGCACGCGAGGTCACCGCAACTGTGGATTACCGCGGGGTTGCAGTCAGCGCAGGTCGAACCTTCCTTGCGTGGGTTGCACACTCCATCGCACACGCCTCTGAGACACACACTGCACGTTCCTCCCGGGATTTGAACGTACGGGCAATCGGCCGGACACGTTGCTCCGGTTTCTCCGTAATTTACGCCGTGGCAGACCCCGTCTCCACAAACCGCATAGCTTCCTGCGGTGCAATCAGTTGAACAGGTCGTGCAATTTTCACCAATTGAGCCATCGCAATATCCGTCGCCGCAGGGGTTTTCCACGCAGAGGGAAACGTCATAGGTGCAGCCGGTGGTGCAGCTTAAATCTCCGCCGATATAGCCCAGAGTTGAACAACTCTGGCCGCCGAGATCCGTGCCGTCGCATTCCTCACCCAGTTCTTTGACATTGTTTCCACATACGGTGGGAACCGCCGGTGCCGCATAGATCCCAAAATTATTTCCATTCGGCCGCAAGGTCCCGGGCACGTCGTTCATCCCGACCGGAACATTGACGACGCGGGGGGAGGGGTCGGAGAATACCAAGGTGGTTGAACCGCCGCCATCCAGTTCGACCGCGTTATACGCTCCAAATTCCAAGAGCAGGTCTCCCATTTCATTGATGGTCAAGCCTTCGCTCACGCCGGCTTGTCGGCCGTCAACGGTGATGAGGATGAGGTGAGCCCCGTCCTGGGTTAACCCGGCGGCCGTTCTGGGATGCACCGCCGTGCAGCGGATGTTGGTGCAGGGCGTCTTGACGCCGTTGGTAAGGATGCGGGAAAATCCGCCGACGGCGTTGT
>JAQTQO010000052.1 GCA_028712155.1 Patescibacteria group bacterium
GTGCCGAAGATGATCTTGGCGCTCGGGTCGGCCGACTGCGTGATGACTTTAGCCGCCTCGTTGACCTCGTGCATGGTCATGCCCTTGGGACCGGCAATCGAGAACAGGATGCCTTTTGCCCCCTCAATGGAAAGCTCCAAGAGCGGGCTGGATACGGCCGCTTTGGCGGCTTCCGTCGCGCGGTTCTCCCCGCTTGCCCTGCCGATGCCCATGAGCGCGGAACCGGTATCCGACATAATCGCCTTGACGTCGGCAAAGTCAAGGTTGATCAACCCCGGAACGGTGATAAGGTCGGCAATGCCCTGCACGCCCTGCCGCAAAACATCATCACAAATGCCGAACGCATCCAGGAGCGATACCTGCTTATCCACCACCTGCAGCAGACGATCATTGGGAATGGTGATGATGGCGTCCACTTTCTCGCGCAGCTCATCGTGCGCTTTCTCGGCGATCTCGCGGCGCTGCGCGCCTTCGAAATTGAACGGCTTGGTCACGACCGCCACGGTCAGCGCACCGAGCTCCTTGGCCACGCCCGCCACAACCGGCGACGCTCCCGAACCCGTACCGCCGCCCAGTCCGCAGGTGATAAACACCATGTCGGCGCCCCGCAGCATATCACGGATCTCGTTGACGCTCTCTTCGGCGGCCGCCCGGCCGACCGAGGGATCCATACCGGCGCCCAACCCGCGCGTCGTGGTGCGGCCGATGTGCAGACGGTGCTGTGCGTGGCATTGGTGGAGCGCCTGGACATCGGTGTTGACCGCCAGAAAATCAACCCCCTTAATTTTGGAGGCAACCATCCGGTTCACCGCCGAGCCGCCGGAACCGCCGACGCCGATAACTTTAATTTTTGCGATCGTTTCGATATCCGGTTTAATCTCTGCCATAGCAGTTATAGAGTATCGAGAATACAGAATCGGGAATTGAGAAAGTTTGCTCGCGGGTAAATTTCCTGGATCCCATCCGGCTTCCCGATCCGCAATTCCGGATTCCTCATTCTCCACTTACCGTCGGAGCCGCAACGTGCGCAGCACGCGATCGAATGCTTTGGGCAACCGCCGCAAACCGCCGTTTAAAATTCCTCCCCCGCTGCTCCCGCGGTGGACGGCCAGTTGATTGCCCCACAGCACCAGCCCGATCGCGGTCGTAAAAGTAACATCATTGGCCTTGTCGACCGTCGAAGTGACACCGACCGGAAAACCCGCAGCGGCGGGAAGACGCAACTTGTGTTTGAAAACCTCAACGATGCCGGGCAGCTTGCTGCCGCCGCCGGTCAACACAATGCCTGCCGGCAGCATACCAGAGCGACCTACCTTTTTCAATTCCGCATCGATCTTCTCGACGATCTCTTCGACTCGCGCTTCGATAATCTCGCTCACGTAGCGTTTCGACACGACGTTGCCGCCCGCGCCGCCCGATTCCTGCAGTTCGATCTCTTCCCGCTTCCCGACATCTTTGGCCAGCGCCGTGCCGTGCTCAAGCTTGATGCGCTCGGCGGCATCAATGGAAATGCGCAACCCGATGGCGATATCCGACGTAATGTGCTCCGAACCGATCGGCAGAATCGCCATGTGCAAAAGATCGCCCTCTTCATACACCGCCAGGCTGGTAGTGGAGCCGCCGATGTTGACTGCGGCCACGCCCAGCTGTTTGCTCCGTGGACTGACCACCGCTTCCGCGGCCGCCAAAATTGCCAGCACCAGATCTTCCACATCCAAACCGGTACGGAAAATCGCTTTCGTCAAATTTTTGATCTGCGTGCTCAACCCCTGGATGATTTGCGTATCCACTTCCAAACGCACGCCGGTCATGCCGACCGGATCGCGAATGCCGGCCTGACCGTCGACGGTAAAACTTTTGGGAATGACGTGAAGGATTTCATAATTCGGCGGCGTGGCGACGGTACGGGCCGCTTCGATCGCCCGCTCGACGTCGGCTTCGGAAATTTCTCCGTTGGGTTTGGCAACGGCCACCACCCCGCGGCTGGATTGGGCGGTAATGTGGCTGCCGGAAATCCCCACCAACACCCGCTGCACCGACACGCCGGCGATGCGTTCCGCCTTCTCCAGGCACGCGGAAATTGACGAAACCGCATCGTCAATGCTGGTCACCACTCCCCGGCTGATGCCCTGGGACGGCACCTCCGCCACCCCGACGATATGGGGGTGGCTTTCCGCCTGAACGCTGGGCTGACCGACCGCAATCCGGATGGCGCTTGATCCAATGTCCAAACCGGCGATGAGAGGTTGATCGGACATACCTGATGATGACGTATAAATGAGGGAACGAAAAAAATATTCGTGTCTGCCGTAAGGTTCACGCTGTTTGTTTCTTGTTTTATTTTATTTTTGACTGAACACTAACGTTATCCAGGAAAAAACGGCTGTGGATAGTTGTGTATAACGTGCATCCTGGACGGTCATATCATACCACAGAAGCCCAAAGTGCGACAAGATGTACCCACCAAATAAGCAACACCACGGTTACCGCCACGATTGCCGCCAGTAAAACCGCTGCCGCCATTAAATTTTTGACCGCGCCGGCATAGTGATGCACGCGCGGCTGGAGCATATCCACCAGCCGCTCCAAAGCGCTGTTGATCAGCTCGAGAATGAGGACGATTCCGACGGCACCGACAACGGCCGCCATCCCCAACGACCCGACGCCAAGGCAAAGGGTGATGAAAATAGCGACTATGGCAGCGACCACATGGACCCGGAAATTCTGTTCTTCACGGAGTGCCGTGCCGAGTGCACCAATGGCGCGCCGAAGGCTGAGAAAAAATTTCGAAAAGCTAAAAATCATGCAAAAATTTTTTACCCGCACCAGTCAATTGAAGTTATCATTATTTTCCTCTCAGTTTTTTCAGCACCGCCGCCTCCACCGCCGCCATCTTCTTGGCCGACTTTGGCGTTTCGTGGTCATAACCGGCCAGGTGGGACAAGCCATGCACCACGAGCTCGGCGATTTCCCGCCGGACTCCGTGCCCTAACTCACGCGCCTGCGCGACCGCGATCGGATAGCAAATCACGATCTCGCCGAATATTTGCTCGTGCCCCGGCCATGGCGTTGCGTCCTGGCCGGGAAAGCTGAGCACATCGGTCGGCTTGTTCAGGCCGCGGTAGGTGCGGTTGAGCCGGCGCGACGTGGCAGCATCCACCAATACAACGGAAACCGCGCGCCCCCGCGTTACCGGCAGCGCGCGCTGGAACGCCCCGACTACCCCCGCGATATAGCGACGAGGAATCGGGGCACCGACGGGATTACTCACACCAACCATGCTCTCCCTCCTTCAAGGATACCAGCGAAAACTCCTGACCGTAGCTTCAAAAGTCGTCGCAAAACTTGCCTGCCCGGCAGGAGCCTCGTAGGTCAGCACCACCACCGCCGTTTGATCCGCCGTAGTAAAATAGTACCGGCTTGGCGTTCCCGCAATGTGCATGGCGGGTAAACCGTTGATCGTCACCGCCTGGGTTTCGACATTCCCCCACTGCGCCTGCAGGGCCGGCAGCTCGGACGCCGGGTAGCGCACCGCCGTGAATCGCTCGCCGAGGCGCGAATCGATTTCCAGGCTCGCCACGTCTCCTTCCAGGCTCTGCTGGACTGCCCAACCGCTCGGAAACGACAGGGAAAAACCGTACGGCAGCGCCCATGACTCGGTTTGAAACTGGCCATCGTCCACCAACGTCTTGCCGGCAACGCGCGGGCTGTAGCCATTCCGCACTTCCGCACCGTCCTGGTACCCGTCGCCGTCGCTGTCGGGGTTCGTCGGGCTGGTGCCGTACAACCGCTCTTCGTTGAGCGTTAACCCGTCGTTATCCTCGTCGATGGCACCCGACGGCGTGGCGCTCGGCGTTGGCGTTTCGGTCGGCTCAACACTCGGCGTTGGACTGGGTACCGCGGGTGTGGCACTGGCAGACGGCGTCGGCGCACCCGCCGGTGCGGTCGGCGTAGCGACCGGCGTCGCGGTGGCGACCGGACCCCCGGGAATGTTGCCGGGCAGCGGGCCGAACTTCCACACCCACAGCGCCACGGCCACCAAACCGCCCACCACGATCACCAGTACGCCGAAAATGATGAACGTCCGATTGACGCCTTTCCGGGGCGTCAGATAAAAACGCTCGGGCATGACGCGGATCTGATCGACCACCTGCGGCGCGACGGTGACGCCCGCCTCCGCAACCTTGGGACGTTCTTGTTTCTTTTGACCAAGCATGTGTGCAGTTGATTAGCTAATCATTCCGGAAATTTACCATGACCAATTTTCAATCGTTATGGAACGCATCAATGCGATCTGCTCCGCCGCGCGTGATGCCTACGGAACTTCCTTGATCTTTCCCGGCCCTTTCGGGTTATAGCCGTTGATGACCTCGCTGCCGTCCGCATAGCCATCGCCGTCGGTGTCGGGATTTTTTGGGTCGGTGTTAAACACCTTCACTTCATCGCGGTCAGACAGGCCGTCTTGGTCGGTATCCACCGAATACTTATCGGTCCCCAGCTCTTCTTCCTCGCGGTCGGTAAGACCATCGTGATCGGAATCCACCTCGGGTTCGGACGGCACCGGCGAGGGGGTCGCGACGACCGCGGGTGTCGGCGGCGTCGTGGGTGCGGTCGGGCTCGGATTCACGGTCCCCGGCGTCACCGTCGGCATCGGGGACGGTATGCCCGTCAGCGGCCGCGACGACCACCAGGCATACGCCAGGAATCCCCCGCCGCCAAGAACAACCAGCGCCAGCAGTACTACCAGCAGTATAGTGAATTTCCTGCGCGCGAACAACGGCGGCTGCTTGGCAATTGCCGCGCGATCCTCGTCGGTGGGAAACGGCGCAGGAGGCTGCGGTGCGTTTACTCCCACCCGCGGCCCCCGCACCACCGGAGTACTGCGCTCAACGCCGGAAAGAATGTCATCCACTCCGCCTACGGCCGCGGGCATTCCTTCCGCATTGTCGCGGGGCGCTGGCGGAACCGGCCGCTCCAGTGGAGGTTCGGCACCGGGCAGATTCATCGGCGGTGCGGCGCGGGGCGTCAGACTGGGCACCGGCGGCCGGCCCGCCGCCGCGGGTTCCACGGCGTCGAAAATATCCTCGATCCCCTGCTCTCTCGGCAACCCGCGCGCCCCCGGGCGTCCGGGCGGATTCGGAAAAGTATCATTGGGCATCGATTTAGTATCAAGAATTTAGTA
>JAQTQO010000023.1 GCA_028712155.1 Patescibacteria group bacterium
GCTGGACCTGGGGGAGAAGATCAAATACGTGGTCGACAGCGCCACGTTCAAGCAGGGGAAATTCACCCCGGTCACGCACGTGCCGATCGTGGCGCCGGAAACACTCACCGCCGACCCGGTGGCCGCCGTGCTGGTGGTGGCGTCGAGTTACTCCGATGAAGTCGCCGCCCTGCTGAAAAAAAAGTACGTCCACATCGCCCATATCGCGATCCTGCGGAGCTCAACCCTCGAAGTCGTCAAATAGTGTTCACCATAATTTTTTTATCTAACCGTACTACCCCTATGGCCGAAGCGGTGCAGCAGGCGAGTCTCAAAGAAGGTTCCAAGCGGGAGAAACTGAAGCGGGAGAAACCGGCCGTGTACGAAAAGGTCATCCGGTACCAGGAGAAGGTCGCCCGGGGCGAGAGCATCGCGCTGATCGTTTTGAATTACGCCTATACGTGCAACTTCGCCTGCGAGCACTGCTGTGCGGAAAATTTCAAGCCAAAAAACGCCGGCCCGCAAGCCCGTTCGTTGACCCCCAAGGACGTGGACAATCTGTGCCGGCAGGGTGATGCCCTGGGCCTGGGCAATATCGTGATCTCCGGCGGGGAACCGCTGACGTATCCGGACTTCGATGACGTGGTCGCCGCGATCGACCCGAGCAAGTGGTACATCGCGTTCGACACCAACGCCTGGCTACTGGATGCCAAGAAAGCCAAGCACCTCAAGAGCATCGGCGTGGACAAGGCCCAGATCAGCCTGGACAGCTTCGTGGAAGAAGAGCACGACCGTTTCCGCAACCGGCCGGGCGCGTACCAGCACGTGATGCGGGCGATCGACGCGTCGCTGGAGGCGGGGCTCAACGTCATTCTGATGACGACGATGACCAGAGACCGGGTGCGCTCGGAGGAATTCCATAATTTTTTGGAATTCACCAAGTCCAAAGGCATCGGCGCGTACGTGACGCTCGCCAAACC
The DNA here is from genome assembly GCA_028712155.1 of Patescibacteria group bacterium. Classification (GTDB taxonomy): domain Bacteria; phylum Patescibacteriota; class Patescibacteriia; order Buchananbacterales; family GWA2-38-13; genus VMFR01. Next base: position 960 of record JAQTQO010000023.1, read on the forward strand.
CGTCGGCGTGTGGGAAGGGAAATTCGATGCGCTGTGCGGGAACGCGGAGATTGATTACCTCAATGAACTGGCGCAGCAGTATGATGTGTTCACCCGGATGTCCCCCGGCTACGGCATCGACCTCGGCTGCATTTCCGTCAAGCGGAGCGTCACGGTGATCCAATCCGGCGACGTGATGCCGTGTCCGTACATGTTCATTTCGCTGGGCAACATCTTCGATGAGCCGTTCAAAGATATTCTCGAACGGGGTCTCAAGATCAAGCACTTCGCCTACGGGGAGAAGCACACCTGCCTGACCGGGAATAAAGATTACCATTTCATCAAGGATTACCTGACCAAGACCTACGGGAAAAAAGGCGCGGTGCCGTACCGCGAGGTGTTCACCGCCAAAGATTTCGTGGACGGGAAGATGCATTGACGGAAAAATTTTTACTTCACTCTCCCATGCGCGTCGCCGACTACGTGGCGCAATTTATTGCTGAGCATCCGCAGACCGGTAAAACGGTCTTTCTGGTCGCGGGCGGCGGCAGCATGCACCTGGTGGATGCGATCGGGAGCAATAAGAAACTGGCGTACGTCTGCAACCACCACGAGCAGGCCAGCGCGATCGCGGCCGAAGGGTACGCCCGCGTGTCCAACCGCATCGGCGTCGCGTGCGTGACCTCGGGGCCCGGCGGCACCAACGCGATGACCGGGGTGCTGGGCGCGTGGCTGGATTCGATCCCGACGCTGGTCATTTCCGGCCAGGTCAAACGGGAAACCACGGTCGCCTCGCAGCCGGAACTGCGTTTGCGCCAGCTGGGGGACCAGGAGATCAACATCGTGGACATCGTCCGCCCGGTCACCAAGTACGCGGTCATGGTAACGGATAAAAATCGCATCCGCGAACACCTCGAGCACGCCGTTTTTGCGGCCAAGCACGACCGGCCCGGTCCGGTCTGGGTCGACATTCCGCTCGACATTCAGGCCGCGGAAATTGATCCGAAGCGTTTGCCCGGGTTTACCCCGCCGGCCGAACCCGCACCCGACTACCGCATCACGGAAGTCCTCGAAGCCTTGCAGCACGCGGAGCGCCCGCTGGTAATCGCGGGCAACGGGGTCACGCTGTCGGGAGCCGTGGAGGAGTTTCGTCAGCTGGTGAAAAAATTGCAGGTGCCCGTCGCAGCGACGTTTGCGCGGTACGACATCATCAAGGATGACGATTTGCTGTACGCCGGGCGGTTCGGTTGCGTCGGGCAGCGGGCGGGCAATTTCGCCGTCCAGAACAGCGACCTCATCTTGGCGATCGGCACGCGGCTCAACATCCGCGCCGTCAGCTACCAGTGGCAGCACTTCGGCCGCGGAGCGAAGAAGATCGTTGTGGATATCGACGCCAACGAGCTGCGCAAGCACACGCTCAAAGTGGATCTCCCGATTCACGCCGAAGCCGGCGCGTTCATCCGCGCCTTGTCGCGCGCCGTACGCGCGCCGTACGTCCGGCCCGCATGGATCGCACGGTGTCAGCACTACCGGGAGCGCTATCCGACCATCACACCGGAACGGCAAGCGGTAGCGGACCACGTTGATTCCTATAATTTTTTTGACGTGCTGTCGGATTGCGCGGCTGACCAGACCGTGTTTGTGCTCGGCAACGGGACCGCGTGCGTCGCCGCGTACCAGAGCCTGCGGCTTTCCGGGGACCAGCGCGTCGTGGTGAATTCCGGGTGCGCTTCGATGGGGTACGATCTGCCGGCGGCGATCGGCGCATACTTCGGCGCCGGGAAAACGCGGCCGGTCGTGTGTGTCACCGGTGACGGGAGCCTGCAGATGAACATCCAGGAGCTGCAGACGATCCGGCACTACGGCATTCCCGTCAAGCTGTTCGTGCTGAATAACGCAGGCTACATCTCCATCCGCAACACGCAGCGCAGTTTCTGCCAGGGCCGTTTCGTCGGCTCCGGCCCGTCCAGCGGCGTGAGCTGTCCCGATACCGTTGCCGTCGCGCAGGCGTACGGGCTCACCGCGCGCCGCATCGCGCGTCCACAGCATCTCAAGGCGCAGCTGCAGGACATCCTGCGGCAGGGCGATGCGGTGGTCTGCGACATCATACTCAATCCCAGCGAAGAGACGGCGCCCAAAGTTTCCTCCGCGGTGAAACCGGACGGAACGGTGATGTCCAAGCCGCTCGAGGACATGTTTCCGTTCTTGGATCGCGAAGAGTTTAAATCCAACATGATAACCCCGGTGATCGATGAAACAGGTTAAGGCCTTCGCATTCGATTTGGACGGCACCGTATACTACGGTGACCGTGCGGTAGCCGGCGCGGTGGAAACCATCCGGGCGTTGATGCAGCGCGGCTATCAGATTTTCTATTTCACCAATAGTTCTGGCCGGACGCGGGAGCAGGTGGTGGAAAAATTACGGCGGCTCGGTGTACCGGCCGAACTTCCGTGTACGTATAATTCGGCCTTTGCGCTGATGACGTACTTAACCGAGAGTAAAATCTCTCCCGTGTATTTCATCGGCACCAATGACGTCCGGCAAGCGTTGGTCAACAGCGGCATTACCGTGAAAAATTCGCCGCCGGTTGCCGCGGTGGTGGTTGCGCTTGACCCGGCGTTGGATTATAGTAAAATTGCTGCCGCGCTGGCAGCGATCCGCCAGGGGGCGAAATTGGTGGTGGCGAATACCGACCCCTCGTACCCTGTGGAGGATGGCAAGTACCTGCCGGGTTGCGGCGCCATGGTCGGCGCGGTTACCGGCGCCACCGGGCGCGCTCCGGACTTCATCGTCGGCAAGCCGAACACCTACCTGTTCGAGTTGCTGTGCCGGGACCACCACCTTTCTCCCGTGGAAGTGTGCATCGTCGGCGACAGCCCAGACAGCGATATCCTCGTGGCCGAGCGCCTGCGTTGCCCCAGCATTTTGTTTGATCCACACAACGAATTTTCTGCCTACGCGGGCACCCGCGTGCAAAAATTATCCGACATTATTCCGTTACTAAAAAAATAACGCGTTTTCATATATGAACGTTCTGGAATATCAAATGCTCGACATCCTCAAGGTGTTGAAGAACGAGTACGGCGTGTTTGAGATCAAGGCCGAATTCGAAGCCGAGGGCAGCCGGATGGAAGAGATGATGCGCCTCAAGGACGTCACGGCGGCCGCTGGCTTGCCGATCATTTTGAAAATCGGCGGGGTGGAAGCGGTCACCGACATCTACAACGCGCTGTCCATCGGCGTCAAAGGCATCATCGCCCCGATGGCGGAAACGCCGTTCGCCCTGTCGAAATTTTTGAACCTGGTAAAAAACATGGTGCCGGAGGACAACGCCAAGGATATCCAGTTCGCGTTCAACTTGGAAACCATCACTGCGTACCACAACATCGACGCGATGCTGGCGCTGCCGGATGTTTCTTTGCTTACCGGCGTGACGGTCGGGCGGGTGGACCTGACCGGGTCAATGGGGTTGGGGAGAGATGCCATCAACACCTCGCCGGAGGTCTACAAAGTTTGTGAAGCATTTTTATCCAAAGCGAAAGCCAAGGGGTTGAAGACCGGCATGGGCGGGGGGATTTCCAAAGAAGCGTTGCCGGTGATTAAAAAACTCGTCGACGCGAAACTGCTGGACAAATTTGAAACGCGCAAGGTGGTATTCCCGGCAACGTCGTGCAAATACGGAGAGGCGGCGATTCTCAAAGCCGTGGAGTTCGAGCTGCTGTGGCTCAAGAGCAAGCGGCGGTACTACTCGCGCGTCAAAGCTGAGGACGAAAAGCGAATTGAAATGCTGGAAAAGCGGTTCCAGTAGGGCAAGATTACGCGATCAGGCGCCCAGGCTTGATCGGAATTTTGACACGTCCCCCGAGGGTTGCTACACTCTCTGGAGAGAACGCGGCTGCCTGTGGATTACTTCAGGCCGAGGAGCCGCCCATCGTTATCGCTGGCTATGCATCTGATTAGTTTTCGGCTTTCCCCAGGGGTTCAACCATCCCGCCCGTGCGGGATTTTTTTTATCGGCAAAAAATTTTGTTTCCGTTACGGCGGCGGCCAGCTGCCGGGGCGGGTTTAATTCTCTAACCCACGTGTAACCGCGGTATGCCAAAGCGCACGGACATCCATAAGGTCATGATCATCGGTTCCGGCCCGATCGTCATCGGGCAAGCCTGCGAATTCGATTACTCCGGTACGCAAGCCTGCAAGGCGCTCCGGTCGCTGGGGTATCAGATCGTGCTCGTGAATTCCAACCCCGCCACCATTATGACCGATCCCGGGATGGCCGACCGCACCTACCTTGAACCATTGGATCTCCAAACCATGACCGAGATCATCGCACGGGAGCGTCCGGATGCGCTGCTGTCCAACCTCGGCGGGCAGACCGGCCTGAATCTTTCCGCGGAGCTGCACCGCACCGGTGTGCTGCAGCAGTATGGGGTCAAGGTCATCGGGGTGAACGTGGACGCGATTGAGCGGGGGGAAGACCGCATTGTGTTCAAGGAAACGATGGGACGGCTCGGTATCGAGGTGCCGCGCAGCGAGCCGGCCTATTCGGTAGCGGAAGCCGAGCAGGTGGCCGCCAAACTCGGCTACCCGGTCGTCATCCGGCCCGCATTCTGCATGGGCGGAACCGGCGGCGGTTTGGTCTACAATGTCGAGGAACTCCGCACCGTGGCCAGCCGCGGGCTGGCGGCGAGCATCATCCATCAGATTCTGGTGGAGGAATCGGTGGCCGGCTGGGAAGAGCTCGAACTCGAAGTGGTGCGGGATGCCAAGGGGCAGATGATCACGGTCTGCTTCATCGAGAACGTTGACCCCATGGGGGTGCACACCGGTGATTCCTACTGCACCGCGCCGATGCTGACCATTTCCACCGGACTCCAGCGGCGCCTCCAGGAGTACGCGTACCGGATCGTGGACGCCATCCAGGTCATCGGCGGCACGAATGTCCAGTTCGCGCACGATCCGGTGACCGACCGCATCGTGATCATCGAAATTAATCCGCGGACCTCCCGCAGTTCGGCCCTGGCATCGAAAGCCACCGGTTTCCCCATCGCCCTGGTATCGGCGAAACTCGCCGCGGGTCTGACCCTCGACGAGATTCCGTACTGGCGGGACGGGACGCTGGAGCAGTACACACCGTCGGGCGATTACGTGGTGGTCAAGTTCGCCCGTTGGGCGTTCGAGAAATTCAAGGGCGCGGCCGACCGGCTGGGAACGCAGATGCGCGCCGTCGGAGAGGTCATGGCGATCGGCAAAACCTACAAGGAGGCGTTCCAAAAGGCCATCCGTTCCCTGGAGAATGGCCGGTACGGACTGGGGTTTGCCAAAAATTTCCATACCCAGCCGCTCCCGGCGTTGCTGGATCTCCTGTCCGAACCATCGAGCGAGCGCCAGTTCATTATGTACGAAGCGCTCCGCCAGGGCGCGAGCACCGAGGCGCTCTATGAAAAGACGAAAATCAAACCGCGGTTCATTGAGCAGATGCGGGAGCTGGTCGCCCGCGAAGAGGAAATTCTCGCCTGCAGAGGCAAGGCGCTGCCCGACGCGCTTTTGATCCAGGCCAAGCGCGATGGCTTTGCCGACCGGTACTTAGCCAAGCTCCTGGAGTTACCCGAGGAAGAAATCCGCCGCCGGCGCACCGCCCTGGGCGTGGTCGAGCGGTGGGAGGCGATCCCGGTTTCCGGGGTCAAGGACGCCGCATATTATTTTTCCACCTACCAGCCTGCGAACGGACCGTCGCCCGCCGTCCCGGCCAGCGGGAAAAAGAAAGTGATGATTCTCGGCGGCGGGCCCAACCGCATCGGCCAGGGCATTGAGTTCGACTACTGCTGCGTGCACGCGGCCTTGGCCGCGCGGGACGCCGGGTTTGAAACGATCATGGTCAACTGCAATCCGGAGACCGTGTCGACCGACTACGATACCTCCAGCCGCCTGTACTTCGAGCCGCTGACCGTTGAAGATGTCCTGAGCATCTACCAGGCGGAAAATCCGCTCGGGGCGATCGTGCAGTTCGGCGGGCAGACGCCGCTCAATATCGCCGCCGAACTGGAACGCGCCGGGGTCAAGATCCTGGGGCATTCGCCGGCGGCCATCGCTCTGGCCGAGGACCGCGATCTGTTCCGGCAGCGCATGGAGAAACTGAACATCCCCATGCCGAAGGCGGCGATGGCCGCCAACCTCGATCAGGCGCTCGCTGCCGCCGCCCGCATCGGCTACCCCCTGATGCTGCGGCCCTCGTATGTGCTGGGCGGCCGCGGCATGGAGGTGATCCACGATGAGGAGATGCTGCGCCGGTACGTCGCAGCCGCCGTGGATGTCACCCCGGACCGGCCGATCCTGATGGATAAATTTCTCGAGAACGCGCTCGAGGTGGAAGCGGATGCCATTGCCGACGGGTCCGACGTGTTCATCCCGGCCATCATGGAACAGATCGATCTGGCCGGCATCCATTCGGGGGACTCCTCCTGCATTATCCCGCCGCTGACGATTTCGGACGCGCACCGCCGGACGCTTGAAGATTACACCCGGCGCATCGCGCGGGAACTCGGCGTGGTCGGGCTGATCAACCTGCAGTATGCGATCGCCGATAACATCGTCTACGTGCTGGAAGCCAACCCCCGCGCGTCGCGGACGGTGCCGCTGGTTTCCAAGGTCTGCAACATCTCGATGGTGCGCGTGGCGACGACGGTGATGCTGGGGGGAAGCATTTCCCAGTGCAACCTGCGCGCGCGCCAGATCCCGTACTACGGCGTGAAACGGGCGGTGTTCCCGTTCCCGATGTTCCCGGAAGTGGACCCGCTCCTGGGGCCGGAAATGCGTTCCACCGGCGAGGTCCTCGGTTTGGCCGATCGTTTCGGCCTGGCGTACTACAAGGCGGAGGAAGGCGCCGGCCAGGCGCTCCCGCTCGAAGGCACGGTGCTTGTCAGCGTAGCCGAACCGGATCGCCCGGCGGCGTTGGCGGTGGCCCGGAAATTCCACGCCCTGGGGTTTCACCTCCGGGCGACGGAGGGCACGCACCGGTTCCTGGCGCAGCACGGCATCCCGTCGGAAAAGATTTTGAAACTCCACGAAGGGCGCCCCAATATCGTCGACGGCATCACCAACCGCGAAATCCACCTCGTCATCAACACCCCGCTCGGCCGGCTGGGCAAGCGGGATGATTCTTACCTCCGGAAAGCCGCCGTCAAATATAAGGTGCCGTACCTCGTTTCGCTCGCCGCGGCTTTGGCGGCCGCCGAGGGGATCGCGGCGCGCCGGCGCGGCCGTGCCGGCGTCAAGGCGCTGCAAGATTACCACGCCGAAATTCACTAGGTGTTTTCCGGGGATCTCGGGCCGACAAAAAACCGGGGCGGTAACCCCGGCGTCGGTGCACTCCGCCGCCCTCGCGGCGGAGTTTTTTGTCCAACGGTTTGCGCCTACTGCACGGTGACGGAAATGACCGGACTGCGGTAGTGGAAGCCGTCGTTATTGGTGACCTGTGCGTAGAGTTGGTAGGTGCCGGTTGCCGGCGGGCGCACCCACGGCGTGGCGATTGTCGGGTGGATTTGGCGGATTGAATTGATAAACAGCGTGGCGCCGTCGGGACCGGTGGCGTAGAGGTCGACTTGCCGGACGTTTTCGGGCCGGGCGAGTTGCAGCTGCAGAGAGGTCGGGAAGTTCGCCGCTGCGATCGCGGTGCCGTCGGAGGGCGCCAGCCAACCGATGCCGGCCTCAAGCGCCGGGAGCTGCAGGGTCACCGTCAGCGCGGCGGTTTCCGCGTTGTCGATATTGTCGTAGGCGGTGGCGCTGAGGGTGGCAAAGCCGTTGATCAGCGTCGGATTATCCAGGAACAGATCGAGATTGAACGGATCCTGCCGGCTCACTCCCAGGATCGTGTTGTTGAGACGGTACTCGACGCGGGAAACCCCGCGCGGCGCGGCGGTCCAGACCTGGAGCCGCAACTGGCGGTCAGTCAGCACGTTGCCTTCGGCCGGGTTGATCCACCGAATGCTCGGTGTGTTGGCCGGTACATGGAGATCGTCGAATTCGGTCGGCGGTTCCTGGACGGTCAGCTTCCGGTCACGGGCCCAACGTTGCACGGCCTCCTCCCAGGCCGCGTACTCCGGGTCGCGCTGGTCTTCCGCCGGTACGGGTCCGCGGGGGTCGGCCGGGTTGACGTAGTAGAGGATGCTGTGCGGGACCAGGAACGTGCGTTCTTCCCGAAATGTCGACGGGGTGCGATCGGTGGCGAGTTTGCCCGAAGCGCGGTCGACCGTTACTTTCAGCCCGTCTTTGAGCGTCCCATCGAGCACCGGTTTGCCGGTGACCGCGGGATCGGGCGGGGTGAACGTTTCCACCGGCGTCCCGGCCAGCGCCTGTTTCATGAAGGACTGCCAGATCGGCGCCGCCACGACGGAGCCGTCCGCGCCGCTCTTCATCTCCTTGCCGTTGCTGTTGCCGACCCACACGCCCACCGCCAGGCTCGGGGTGTAGCCGAGCGTCCAGGCGTCCTTGTTGTCGTTGGTGGTGCCGGTTTTGGCTGCGACCGGCCGGTCCGGGAGGGTCAACGCGCTGCTGGATCCGAAGATGAACGTGCGCGCCCCGTTGTCCGAGAGAACGGAGGAAACTTGCCGGGCCACCTGCGTTTCCAGGACTTTCATGGGGTTGGCATGGAATTCTTCCAGCACCTGACCGTCGCGGTCGGTCACTTTGAGGATGGCGGCCGGCGGATTGCGTTCGCCTTCGCGGGCAAAAGTAGCGAATGCCCCGACGTGCTCGAGCAGGGTCACCTCGCCGCCGCCCAGCACCAGGCTTAAACCGAACCGTGAGCGGGGCTTGAGCGTGGTATAGCCCAGTTCTTCGGCCAGGGTGATGACATCGTTGATGCCGGCCAGGTAAATCGTTTGCACCGCCGGAATGTTGAGCGACCCGGCGAGCGCCTGGCGCATGGTGACGGGGCCGTATTCTTTGAGCGTGTAATTCTTCGGTTCGTAGGTCGTGCCGTCGTAGTTTTTGAACGGCGTGACGACATCGTAGAGCACGGTGTCGGGCGTGTAGCCTTTGCGGAATGCGGCCGCGTAGACGATCGGTTTGAACGATGATCCCGGTTGGCGCGGGCTGGTCACGACGTTGACCTGTCCGTCGATAGCTTCGTTAGAGAAATCGCGCGATCCGACCATCGCCAGGATCTGGCCGTTGGTAGCGTCCATGGCGAGCATCGCGGTGTTGGTCGCCCCGTACGTACCGATTTTTTTCGTGTTGTCCACGATGATCTCCTCCGCCAGCTTCTGTTTTTCCAGGTCCAGCGTCGTGATCACCTGCAAGCCGCCGCTCTCCACGGCACTCTCGCCGTAGCGGGCGGACAGCAAATCTTTGATATAGAACACGAAGTGCGGGGCCGTGATCGTTTGGGCGAGCTGCCGGAAATTCAGGGTTTCCGCTTTCGCCGCCTCGGCTTGCGCCGCCGTCAGGTAGCCGGTTTCCACCATGGTGTCGAGGATGTAATGCTGCCGGGCGATGAGCTCATCGCGATGACCGCCGTACGGTGACAGCCGGCTCGGTTTATTGAGGATGGCCGCCAGGATCGCCGCTTCCGAAACCGTCAGCTCGGTGACCTGCTTGCCGAAGTAGGTATCGGCCGCCGCGGCGACCCCGTAGGCGTTGCTGCCGTAAGGGATCTCGTTGAAGTACAACTGGAGAATTTCATCTTTGGTGAAACGCCGCTCGATTTGGTAGGCGAGGAGCACTTCCTTGATCTTCCGCGTGTACGTTTTTTCGGTGGTCAGAATCGCGTTCTTCACCAGCTGCTGGGTGAGCGTGCTGCCGCCCTGCGCGCGGTTGCCGGCGAAAAGGTTGGCCACGGCGGCGCGGACCATGCTGCGCAGCCGGAACCCGCGGTGCTGGTAGAATTCGCGGTCTTCCGCGACGATGGTCGCCCACTTGAGGTACTCGGGGATGTCGGCGAGTTTCACCAGCGACCGCCGCTGATCGCCGTGGACTTCATACAGAACGGTTTGCCCCGTGCGGTCAAAAATTTTCGTCGAGAGGGGAATTTCGCGCTGGATCAGACGATCGGGGTCCGGCAGATTCTTGGCCAGCCACAACGTGAGGGCGAGCACCCCGATCAATCCGGCCAGGCCCAGCGCCCCGATGATTCCGAGGAACCATTTGAGCCAACGCCAGTTGGGCCGTTTGCGGCGGACCGGCTGCGCGGTGCGCCAACCATAGGCAGGGGTCGAGCGGCGTGAATGATGGGGAAGCGGCATAACGCAAAATAAGGAATCGGCAACTATCCAGTATACGGGGATATACAATAAAAATCAACTCGCAGCACGGCGTAGCAGGTGCGAAAAATTTTTACCTACCGCGCGGCGGCCAGCGCCGCACCGATGATGCCGGCGCTGTCGCCGAGCTTGGTTTTGACCACCGGGGTATCTTTGAGCTGCGCCGGATAGGGGACGAGTTTTTTCACCTGCGCAATCGCCGGACGCCAGAAGACGGGTACGCGGATCATGCCGCCGCCGAGGATGACGATATCGGGGTTGAACGCGGCAATGGCGTTGGCGATCCCCAGGGCAAGGATTTCCGTGCAAAAGGTCAGCGTCCGACGGGCGGCGATTTCCCCTTCCTGGTATAAGCGCTCCAGCTCGAACGTGTCCACGGTCCGGCCGGTGAGCTGGTGGTAGAAACGGCACATCCCGCCGCCGGACGCGTAGCTCTCCAGGTGTCCGGCTTGGCCGCAGCTGCAGCGCAGTCCGTGCTCGACGACGGTGGTGTGCCCGAATTCGCCGGCGATGCCGTTGCGGCCGTGCAGAATCTTTCCTTCGACCACCGCGCCAAAGCCGAGGCCCGATCCGATGGTGAATCCGACCACCGTTTTTCCCTGGCGTCCCACACCGGCGGTGGCTTCGGCGAAGGTGAAGCACTTGGCGTCGTTCTCGATGGCAACGGGACGGTTGAGCTCGCGGTGCAGTGCGGCGGCGAGTTTGACATCCCGGAAATCCTTCGGCAAGTTCGGGCTGGCGTAAACGATGCCGCGGCCGGCATCCACGGCGCCGGCGATGCCGACGCCGACGGCGGTCACCTTGGGGTGGTCGAACACGCGGATGAGCTTGGCGATGGTGGCGATGACATCGCGGCGGTTAGTTTTCGGGGTGGCCACTTTGGCGCTCTTGACTAAGCGTCCGCCGGCGACTATTCCGGCCGCGATCTTCGTGGCACCGACGTCAACGCCGATCCGGTAAGGCATACAAATGCATCGGGATCTTTACTTCTTATAATAAGCGGCGGCTTCTTCGGGTGACACCGGGTTGATAATGATGCCCGAGCCGATCTCCACGCCGGCCCAGACGCTCCCGCGCGGCGTGATTTTGCAATAGAGGTGCTGATCTTCGTCGTGGACCACCTGGTGGAAGTAGTAGTTGTACGGCAGGCCGAGCTGCGAAATTTTTTTCAGCACCCGTTTGAAAACGACGGCGAACGACCGGCGCTCGGCGGCCGACAGCATCGTCACATTGTCGATGTGCCGGACGGGCATCACCCACAGCTCGTAGTTGTACATCGAGGCGTAGGGCGTGAACGCGACGACGGTGCCGTCGTCGTACACCAACCGCGGCCCGCGCCGTTCGCGATTGACCACGTCGCAGTAGACGCACCGGCCGGTTTTGAGTTTGTACGCCTGCACCTGCTGCGACTTGTCGAACAGGTGCGGCGGAATGAAATCGGTGGCAAAGATTTGCGAATGGGCGTGGAGGATCGAAGCCCCGGCCGTCCCGCCCTGATTTTTAAAAATGATGATGTACTCGATTTTTTTGTTTTTCGAAATGGATTTCGTCCGTTCCGCGTAGACCTCGAAAAGTTTGGTGATGTGGGGGATTGGCAAATCCTCCAGTTCCGGCCGATGATCCGGCGTTTCCACCACCACTTCCTGAATGCCGTACGCGCGGGGGTTGTCGAGGGTGACGGCCGGGTACTTGTTGGCGATGACTTTGATCAGCCAGTCGCGCTTGCCCCCGACCGTCAGGATGTTGCTTTGCCGGTCGATGGCTTGGGGGCAAAAGACGCAGGTTCGCGGGGTCACTGCGCGTACGCGCACGGGGTGTTCGGGATCGTGCGGCCGTTTCCCGCGGCGCGGGGCGATGATGACGTACTTATCCTGGATGTAGTCCTTGCGCAGCTCGGCGCGTTGCGGGTGCGCCCCCCGGCGCAGCGGGGCGGTGAAGACGTCGGAAATTCTCGGGATCGTCATAGGTGCATGTTTGGGGATGGCCTCTGAGCCGGCGTACCTTAGCGTTTCGGCGGCGATGCCTTAATCCTACGATACACCGGGTCGGTGTGCAATTCCATGTACTTGCGGATAATGCGGCGGATGCCGACCGCCGACCACAATTGCACTTTGCTGGAGGAGACGGGAAAGAATTTCGGCGTCGTACCGTCCACCCAGTGCAGTTCGGGGATGGCGTTGAGTTTCACGCAGGCGTCGATTACGCCCCCGGCAACTTGCAGCATCGCGCGCTTGATCAGCTGCTGCAGTTCAGCCGGCCAGTGCTCGAGCACGGCGATCTTGAGGTGTTTGGAGAGGCCGAGGATGGTGAAGGCGGCCTGTTTCATCCAGATGACCTGGCCGTGGTACTCCGCATTGGTGTAGCCGTGGTCGTTGTCACGGGCGATCAGCAGCGGCCCGTACGCCGTGGCAAAGTAGCGGGGATCGAGCAGGCGGTGGCAGAAGCTGGCGATGCGTCCCTTGCCGGCCTGGCCGTAGGTGTAGAAGTACGACTCGTCGAGGTGGTTGACTTTGAGCTGGCTGAAGCGCAGATTCTTGCCGCGGCCGGTGATGTGGTGCACCGCCAGGGCGTACGCCGGCGTACCGTCCTTGTTGGCGAAACGGAACGCCTGTTCCCGCGTTTGCCATTGGGCGATCAGCTGATCGAGATCTCCGGCCGGGACCTGGAGTGAGCGGTGCAGTTCTTTGAGGACGGCGAGCGCCTTGGGGTAAAATACCGCGTTGACATCGAACGGCGCGATATCTTCCCCGACTTTTTTGAATGCCCATTCGCTGTCACGCCAGTTGCCGCTGACGTAGTAGCGGTTGCCGGCGCGGCGGTCCTTGGCCGGCAGTTTTTTGAACGTGATGAATTCTTTGCTGCGCGCCTGCGCGATGACGTAGCGCGCCACGCGCTGCAGCGTCCGGCGCACGTCGGCATCGAGCAGAAATTCCTGCGGCAGCCGCTGCAGGCCGATGAGATAGTGCGGTTCGATGTCGATCATGTGCCGGTCGTAGATGTCGCGGCCCGACATTTGGTACTCGTACTTGTATTCGCCGACGACATCCTCATGCCACCCTTCGCCCTTGGCGTTGACGTGGCGGAGGGAGGCTTGGTACATCGCGCCGCGGGCTTCCGGCGTCAGGTCGTGCACGCCGATGTCGGCGGCCTCCATCCAATCGCGGGGGAAGATTGTACCGAAACGGTCGCCGGACGTTTTTCCCCAGGCGATCAGGTGTTCGATTTCGACGGCGGTGCGCTCCCAAAATGCGCGGATGATCTTTTGCCGAGCGCCGAACAGATCGAACGGGAGTTCATCGGCGTCCTTGAGGAAGTAGTGTGGGAGCGGGCGGTGAATGGCAAGGTCGTTGGTCTCCGCCGTTATCGTGAAGGGGATGGCTCCGCGGGTGGTACGGCTCATGACGCGGAAACCGGTAAACGGCCGCGTGATTTTTTTCACCGTCACCGCCGCGGGGAAGGTGAAACGGCAGCGGTACCAGTAGCGCTCCGCGTAGGTGCGGGTGAACTCCAGCGTGGTTTTCCCTTCCCGCTGCGTGCGCACCGCGTGCTGGGGAACCAGGCGGTCAAGGTTCTTTTGACGGGCGACGAGGAACGTATCGGCGCCGGCCAGCACCCGGACGGTCCGGATGTCGTCCATCACCGGGTAGTAGAGGTTGAGGGCGGGGCCGAGGAATCGGCCGCTGACGGTGACCGCCGCGTCGGTGGGCGCGGCAACCGTGGTGATGACCATGCGATGGCGCGGGATGTCGACCAACCCGCAGTAGAGGTGGTTGTTGGGTCCGATGATCCGAAACTGCCGGTGTTCATCGAAGTCCACGTAGTACCCGCGCTCGATCCATAAGTCTTTCTCAAGCTGCATAAAAGGAAATTTCCAGCTGCTACGCTGTACGCTTTCGTTGTTGTCCGACAATTCTGTTGAATGCCTGTTCGTACCCGTCCACCATCTTCTCCGTTGAAAATTTTCTCTCCACCCACGCGCGGCAGGCGGCCCGATCCAGCGTGTCAATTTTTTTCACCGCCCGCACCATTTCCGGGATGGTTTTAACGATATAGCCGGTGACGCCGTTTTTGACGAGTTCCGGTACGGATCCGTGGGGGAAGGAAATCACCGGCGTGCCGCAGGCCATGGCTTCGGCGATGACCAGCCCGAACGGTTCTTCCCAGCGGAGCGGATACAAGAGCGCTTTACCCTGCCGGTAGAAATCACCCATCTGGTAGTATTTGAGCATGCCGACGTACTGCGTGCCGCGGGCGCCGAGGTAGGGTTTAATTCTTTGGTCCCAGTATTTGCCGCGCGCTTGGCCGCCGGCGAGCCGCAATTTCACCCGCGCCTGCGCGGCGACGCGCACCGCGATGTCAATGCCTTTCTCGGGGACGAAACGGCCGGCGGCGACGAAGTAATTTTTCGGCGTCGCGTTGAACCGGTACTTGTCCAGGCGGAGGCCGTTGTAGACCGTGGCGATGTAGTTGAGGCGCGGCGCCGGCCGGCGCTGCGCGTTGCTGATGGAAACCAGATACGTGTGCGGCTGTTTGGCGGTCTGCTGCAGCAGGTACCGGCGGAAACCGTCTATGGGATCGTGCAGGGTGAATACCGTCGGGACACCGGTGAGCGGGGCGTACTGGATGGCCCGCCGGTAGGGATGGATGTGGATGAGGTCGTACTGCCCGCGGTTGGCGCGGCGGTAGATCTCGGAGATCATCAGCTGTTCGTAAAAGTTCACGACGGATTCATTCTGCCCGCACAGGTATGGCTCAAGTTGCCGGTTTTGTTTCAGCGCCGGCATGCCGAGGTGCACGAGATTGGCCGCGACTCGGGAACCGCGGGCGCCGAAGTAATCAACCCGGTGGCCGCGCGCCGACAACCCTTCCGCCACGAACTGGGCGATCCACAGCGGCGCGTAAAATGTGTCCTGCGGGGGCGGCGTCGGCCACTCGTTGGTGCAGAACATCGCGATGCGGAGTTTTTTTCGCATAGTTTTTGCGCTACGTGTTGATGAGCTTGCCAAAGCCTTTGAGGCAGCTTTCCAGCAGCGTGATGTGGTAGCGGCGGCGGCGCTGCTGCTCGGCGTGCCGTTCGTTCAGGCTCACCCGGTAGGGAATCCCGCCGATCGCCAGGAACGCGACCACCACCGGCAGGAGCCGATGAAAAAGCCTCGTTTTCGGGGTATCCAAATGGCGCAAGTAGCTGGTCATGAGCTGCCGGCGGAATGACCGCGGGGCCTGCCAGAGGTGTACCCAGAGGTAGCCGATGTCGTAGGCGAAGTTGTTGTGCTGCGCGAGCTCCCAGTCCACGATGCGCACCTGGCCGTTCTCGATGATGATGTTGCCCAGGTTGAGGTCGCCGTGGGAGAGGTAGCGGTTCTCGGCGACCAGCAGGCGGTGGTTCTTTACCACCAGACGCGTGATGCCGCGGCAGGCCGCCGACGGGAGCGCGGTTTCCCGGCTCAAACCGTAGCACTGGCGGTCGATGATGTAGAAATTCGGGTTAAAGGCGGGAAGCCGAACCCCGAGATTTTTGGGCTGTATGCCGCCGATGGCGGCGATGATGTCCGCAAGCTGCCGCGCCGTCGCCGTCGTCGGTTTGATTTCAAGATCACGGCTGTGGCCAAGCGCCGTGCCGTTGACGTGCTCGCGCGTGAACCACTCGAAATCTTTTTCACGGTGGTGATCGTAGAGCTTCGGCACGGTGCGCGCGAACGGCGCGGTGAGACGGTTGAGCCGGCCCAGCACCGCGATTTCGGTCAAGAATTTCCGTTGCGCGTCGGGGTTTTGGTGCAGCCGGGCGTAGAACGCCACCGTCTGCCCGTCGCGGGTTTTCGCCGCGGTGAAGTAGCGGTGCTTGCGCGATTTCACGCGGGCCAAAAATTTATGCGGCGTAACAGCGGGCCTCAATTTTTCCCGGCGCAGCACCGCGGCGATTTTTTTACCGATGTTGGGGATGAGGATATTGCCGGTGGATGCCATAGAAATTTACGAATGCCGTTTTTTGCCGATATATTTTCGTCGGAGGATCCGTTCGTAGACTTTTTCGTATCCGTCCACCATCGTCTGGATCGAGAATTTTTTTTCCACCCACGCGCGGCAGGCGGTGCGGTCGATCGTGTTGATTTTTTTCATTGCCCGGACCATTTCCGGGATCGTTTTGACCACAAATCCCGTCACGCCGTCCTTTACGACTTCTCGCACCGACCCCATGTCGTAGGCAATCACCGGCGTGCCGCAGGCCATGGCTTCGATCATCACCAGGCCGAACGGTTCGTGCCATTCGATCGGGTAGAGTAAGGCTTTGGCGTTGCCGAAGTAGCCGTTCTTTTGTTTGGCGTTGATCTCGCCGATGAAACGGATGCCGTGTTTGAGGTGCGGTTTGATTTTTTGGCGGAAATATTTCCGGCGACTGACGTCCAGCCGGCCGGCCATGACCAGGGGAACTTTGGCCTGTTCGCACGCGGCGATCGCGTTCTCGATTCCTTTATACGGGTCAACGCGAGCGATCCAGATGAAGTGATCGCTGCCGCGGGGGTTGAAATGGAATGGCGCAAGATCCATACCATTATATACGGTGCCGACGCGATTGAGGTGCGCCGAGCCGAGGCGGTATTGGGAATTGGAAATGGTGACGTAGTGCGACCAGCGGCTTTTCGACAAAATTTGTAGGCGCAGGTCGTTTTTGCGCGACGAATACAACGGGTTGTGGATGGTGTGCACCACCGGGACTTTACTGAAGTAGGCGAAAAACGTTTCCCACAGGTCAACGTGCGAATGGACGATATCGAATTCGCCGGTGCGCGCGAACGCCTGCGCGAGGTGTCGCAACGTATCGAACTGGTTTGACCAGGGGATGTCGGCGGCCAGCAGGTTGGTACGGAATCCGGCAACGAGTTTTGCCGAGGTCAGCGAGTTGCCGGGGCCAAACAGCGTCACGTCGTGGCCGCGGCGCGTGAGTTCTTCGCACAGGTGGTAGACGATGAGCTCGGTACCACCGTATTTGACCGGCGGCACGCGGATCCACAGCGGTGCGATCTGGGCGATTTTGAGCTTGCGAATTGACATAGGGTGCGCTACCAGTATACCATTCTCCTGCTTGTTTTACAGGTTTGGTAGTCGTCCTTTGACGGTGAAGAAAAAAGGAAGGAGGTCCGATACATGGAGATATTTTCGCAAGCGTCAGCGCTTGCCCCTACGTTGCCCGAGGCGATCCGTGAGGCCGGGCAGCTCGGAGTCGGATTGCAGGTGCATCTGCAGCCGTGCAAAGATGCCCTGATGGTGACGCTCGGCGGGGTTCATGCCGTGCCGCACACGACGCCGGACTGGAAAGAGTTCACGTTCGACGAGCTCCGCCACGGTTGGGGGGTGGACCAGTACGGCCATCTCAACCGTGCGGAACCGGATGAGCGGACACTTTCACGTCCCATGCCGCTCCAGGAACTGCTCGTGCGCTGGCGCCACTACCAGTCCCGGTGCTTCTTCACCCGCCTCTTGCTCAATGCCGGCGGGGAGGACTTCGCCCCGCTCGTCGCGGAAGCCGTCGAACGTTCCGGAATTTCCGGCGACCACGTCGTGTGTTCCACATACAGTGTCCGCAGCGCGGTCAATGCGACCGAGCGCGGGTTTCAGACGGTTTTGACCCTGACCGAGAAGCGGTGGTGGGAAGATGGCGCCCCCGGACGCTGGCGCGAGCTGGTGGAGCACTTCGGCCGCCGCGCCGTGCCCGCCATCCGCTGCGAATACCGCCAGCTGCTGCCGACAGCTCCTGCCGCGCTGTCGCCGTGGCGGCTGTTTCTGGATTGCGAACGCGATCTTGGCCGCGAGCAGTTCGGTTCCTTTAAAACAGTGGAGCGGGTCGAAGCGGTCATCTGTCCCGATCCGGTCGTGGCCCTCATGGCCTAGCGTGTTCTCTCCCAGCCAGTCAGCGAAAGCCTCCGATGGTTACCGGAGGCTTCTTTTTATCCCGATTTTTTGGGAAAGCATCAGCGCCTGTCCAAGATTTTTTCTATCACCCGTTCATACCCGTCAATCATTTTTTCGATTGAGAAGCGGCGTTCGGTGTCGCGTCGGCAGGCGGCGCGGTCAATACGGTCAATTTTTTTTATCGCCGCGGCAAGTGCTGCCGGGCTTCGCGCGGTGACAAATCCGGTTTTGCCGTTCGTGACGACTTCCGGCACCGCACCGCTGCGGTAACCGAGAACCGGCGTGCCGCAGGAGAGCGCTTCAATCATCACCAAACCGAACGGCTCTTCCCACACCACCGGGAACAGGAGCGCAGCGGCATTCCGGTAGAGCTTGATTTTTTCTTGTAAGCCGATTTCACCCTGGTAGGTAACGCGTTTTCCGTCGATATGCGGTTTGATTTTTTCTTTAAAATATTTCTGGTCACGGATTTTTCCGGCGATGATCAAGCGGCGTCTGGCAATTCTTGCGGCCAGAATTCCATCCAGCGTATTTTTGTGTTCGCCGATGGTTGTGACCATGAGCAGGTAGTCATCCGGTTTCGGGTTGAAGGTAAAGATATCGGTGTCAACGCAGTTGTACACGGTGCCGACGTAGTTAAGGCGGGAGAATTTTTTTCGCTGCGTATTGGAGATTGAAACTAACGGGGCGTTGAATTTTTTCATCAGCTCGGCGTACTCGGCAAATACCGGCAGATGAAGGACGGTGACCACAGGAAGCTTGAGACAGTGGAGGAGCGGCAGCAGGGTTTCCCCGCCGCGCGCGTGGGAAAAAGCCAGGTCGTAATCTCCGGACATCAGCCGGGCGCCAATTAAACCAATCGAGGTCATCTCCAGTCGCAGCCGGCGTGAGGCCTCCATCCCCGAAAGTGTTATCGGGTATTCTGTGACCGGCTTTGGCATGATGGGGACAAGCTTGGCCTTGGTTTTCGTGCCGGCCACGGCAAGCAGTGTGACATCATAGCCGCGGGAAACCAAGCCGTTGCACTGGTGGTAGACGACCCATTCGGTGCCGCCCTGCTTTTTGGGCGGGATGCGCAAAAACAGGGGAGCGATGACGGCGATTTTTGGCATTCTTTTTCCCATAGAATCCCTTTCAGTATACCACAATCAAAAGCGACGTACCCCACAATTTTTCCAGCAAAAAATACGGCGAGAGTCCGCCGTAGCAAGTGTCGAAACGGCCGGTTATGAAAGCGATCCGTAGATCACGTGCCACACGATGTCGGCCCAGAAGTGGATGCCCATCGCCGCCAGGATGCCGTACTTGCGGAAGTAGTATGCGGCCGGAAAGGAGACCAGACTGTTGAGGAGAATGATTTCTGCCCAAAATAGTACCGGCAGTTCCATCGGGGTTTTGAGGTTGTAGAGAACCATCACTGCGGGCAGATGGCCGAGTGCGAACGCGATGGCGGCGGCTGTTGACACAATCCAGAACACCGGCGCGAGGAATTTTTTCTTCAGCAAGATGTTGGAAATGAGCCAGACCCAGAACGCAATGAAGAACAAGCGGAACAGAATCTCTTCACCAACACCCGCCGTGAATGAGGCAACCAGTGACGTGGGGAACGGCGGATGAGGGAATTTACCCAGCGGGTTGAACTGGGAAAAGATGAGATCACCCACGATGATCAGCAGCCCGGCAACAACGCCCCAGACGAGCGGGATGAGAAACCGCTGGCGGTTGGAAACATTTGTATCCCAGAGTTTCGCGAAGCCGATTTTGTTGGAAAGGAATAACCCCAGGAGCCCCAGCCCGCCGTACATTGTGAGTACGATGCCAAAAACTATGAGGGCCATGATCGGTTTTGGCATTGGTAATTCGGTTGGGATTTGGGGTCCAAAATTTCCATACGGTAAATATAGGCTCAGGCCGGCGAGCACGGCGTAGATTGCCACGAGACCAAGAAAAATTTTTGTCGAACGGGAGATGTTCATAGGCGGTATTTTCGATGCGCAATTTCCTGATGACAGTATACCACAAGTACGGCTGGGTAATGGGATTCAGAATTTTTCCGTTTCGATTCTTGATTGCGTTGAGAAGTTAAGGTAAAATTGAACAGGCAACCGTATTTATGCCCGGCAGTACCGGGTGTTAATCCACAGGAGGTTATATGCGACAGCGTCGAGTAATTTTTGGTGGAGTGGGAATGACCGCTGCCATTTTTATTATCGCGGGGTTGGCTTACTCCGGCGCGGTCCGGGCGAGCACGCCCAATAACAGCTGCGTGATGTGGGTACCGCCGCTCGCCGGACAGGCGGGAGGGTTTTACTTTTGCGATCACCCGTTGGATCTCGGTAGCCATGTGGAAGTGGTGCAAGGCACCACAGGCTCCCAGGTTTTTTGCCACGGTACGGTGCAGACCGTCAACGCCGCAGGTGGCCAGGTACTGATCACGGAAGACAGTGCGGGCTGCCCGGCGGACGTCATGAACACGACCGTGAATATCCGCTACGATGCCTTGTGCCTGCAGTTTCATGCGGGCGACTCATTTCTTTGCACCCGGACGGGTAATTCCTCGGGGAGTCCCATTACGTTTACTCCGGGGGATTCGGTCGAACTTGATTTCTACACGGCCGGTTTTTGTCAGGGGTACGTGGTGCAGACGGCGGCCGGCACTGCCCGCGTGCGGATTGGGTTGAACCGAAATCAATGCAGCTATGAAGCCAACACGGAAGTGTCGGTATCGTATCAGACCGCAGCGGAAAATATTCCCCCGACCGTCGCGAGTTGTACGCTGCAGCCCGGTGGCGATTACCTGTGCGCCAAAACCCTGACGGCCGGTACGCACATTGCGCTCGATCAAGAGCCTGGCATCTGCCACGGCATGGTGGCCTACAACCCGCCGCCCACCGCCGGCACTGCCTCCGTAACGGTGACGGAGGATATCAACGCCTGCCCGTTGACGAACGGCCAGGTGGTATCCATGGATTATTTTGTTGCCACTCCGGCGAATGTCACGTGTACGCAGATTACCGCGGCGTCGCCAGGTTTTTCGTGCCCGCGTACCTTGATGAGCGGGGATCACGTGGCGCTCAATTATATCGCGGGCACATGCCACGGCGCCGTGCAGTCGGCGACTACGGATAACGCCGATGTGACGAATGTGGAAAACATCAGCAGTTGTCCGGTTACCGGATCTTCTGTGACGCT